>JALWYO010000104.1 GCA_026992735.1 Deltaproteobacteria bacterium | reverse complement strand
ATATAATTAATAAATTTCATTTTCCTCGCATTTGACATGCAGATTTAGGTAGAATCAGTTCCAACCAGGATCACGGTAAACTGTTTTGTTCATAATTTGATTTGGATTTGACCGCAACCTTCTTTGAAAGAATGACCTCCAAATGGCCAAAGCAAATTCTCCAGGAGCCTGGGCAATCATCCCGTTAAAAATAAAAAAATGCTTGCATCGCAAAATTGTTTGTGCTATTCTTAAATAAGAATTAATCTTAATAAGGAAAATGATGAACAAAAAACACCCTGAAAGACTTACACCTGCCGAGGCAAGAAACATGCTGAAAGACATATTTGCCAATGCAGGCATAAAGCTCACTCCACAGCGCATAGAAATATTCAGGGAGGTATATGGCACTGATTCTCACCCTTCTGCCGAGGCAATTTACGACAAGCTCAAGCAGAAGATGCCGACCATATCCATAGATACTATTTACCGGACACTTGGAACCCTGGAAAAACTGGGACTGATAAATCGCGTCTCAGCCCTTGACAGGCAGAGCAGGTTCGATGCGAACACGGAAAAACATCACCACTTCATATGCACTGAATGTGGCAGGATAACCGATTTTTACTGGCCATCTTTTGACAGTTCCTCCCTGCCCGATGAGTTAAAGGCCCATGGCAGGATATTGTCAAGGCACATAGAGGTCCGGGGGATATGCACTGAATGCCTGCAAAAAAAGAAGAAATAACATGTCTGCTCACAGAATACCGCATCTACGTCATTGTCAGACGCTTGAAGTACAGAATAAAAGTATGCCTAAACGCCCTCCGCCTTGTATCTGCAGCATCCTGTAAGCAGATACAGGACAATTTGCGCGGATTTGAGAAGTTACGAAATAACAGGCAGTTTTTTTGCTTCTTTAATAAGAAAAATTCTTATTAAATTAAAATAACGATTGTTAATAGAGAATCTGATATGGAAAGGAGATGAAGAACATGAAGAAAACCCTTATTCAATTCGGCATCACCGTAATGGTGATCGCCTTGACTTCAGCAGTACTGTGGGCTGGCTCGCCACCGCTTGGGCTTCCTCCAGTGCCGATCCCTGCCGACAATCCTCAAAGTGATGTAAAGGTGCAGTTAGGCAAGAAGCTCTACAATGACAAGCGGTTCAGCGCGGACGGTACGGTAAGCTGCGCCACCTGCCACAAGGAGGACATGGCATTCACGGACGGGCTCAGGGTATCCAAGGGCTTCAAGGGTCAGGAAGGCACAAGGAATGCGCCTACTGTAATCAATGCCGCCTACTATACCTCGCAGTTCTGGGACGGAAGGGCCCCTTCGCTTGAGGAGCAGGCAAAGGGTCCGTTTATCAATCCTGTGGAACACGGCCTTAAAAATTTTGACCCCATTCTCAAAATTGTAAGAGAGGACAAGACATACACGGCCCTGTTCAAGAAGGCCTTTGGCACAGGAGCGGATGAGATAACCATTGAACACGTGGCCAAGGCAATAGCGGCCTTTGAGCGCACGGTTATTTCAGGCAACTCACCCTTTGACCGGTATCTTTACGGTAATGACAAGACAGCCATGTCACCTGCAGCAATCAGGGGATTGGAGGTGTTCAGGCTCAAGGGAAGGTGTGTTGACTGCCATACCATTGGACAGACCAGCGCGGTCTTCACTGACAACAAGTTTCATAATATCGGCGTGGGGTTTTCCAGGATACAGGACAATCTCATGGATATTGTAGATGCAATGCAGAACCAGAAGGAATCCGGAGAAAAGCTGGACACAGACATTCTCACGTCTGACAAGGTATCCGAGCTTGGAAGGTTCGCGGTTACCCTGGACCCTTCAGACATCGGTCGGTTCAAGACACCCTCGCTCAGGAATGTTGCAGTAACAGGCCCGTACATGCACGATGGCTCCATAGACAGCCTTGAAGAAGTTGTAGAGCTTTACGATCAGGGCGGCGAGGAGAACCCCATGCTGGACGGCGGTATCAGGCCATTGAGGCTTACCGAGCAGGAAAAGTCCGACCTGGTCGAGTTCATGAAGGCGCTTACAAGCCCTGAATACGCAAAGGCATCCAGGTAAACGTCAATATAACAGCGCATGGACGGCACGGCCCGTCATGCAGGAAAGGAGAACAGATTATGAAAAAGAACTTAACCCGACGCAAGTTCCTCAAAGCCGCCGGTATCGCAGGAGCAGCGGTAGCCATGCCCCTCAGCCTGGTGGAATTTTCATGGGGCAGGAACAGCCAGGAAAATTTTACGCTCGCCTATGTCTCTGATTCACACCTGACCCATATAAAAGGTGGGCAATTTGTCAGGAACTTTGACATGGGGCTTAAAAAGGCGGTAACAGAGGTAAATTTCATGCGCCCAAAGCCTGATTTCGTGGTCTTTGGCGGAGACCTGGCGCAGCTTGGCAAAAAGGCGGAAATAGATCACGGCCTTGAGATAATGTCCAGGCTCAGGTACCCGGTAAAGTGGGTCGTAGGCGAGCACGACTATTACCTTGACCTGGGCCAATACTGGTCAGAGAAGGTGAGCAAGCTCCACTACAGCTTTGACCACAAGGGCGTTCATTTCGTGGTTCTCAACAGCATACTGACCTACGATAACTGGATAAACAGGTGGAAGAGCCCTGCAGAACGCATGCACCAGATGGCCCGTCTGGACAATCCCCAGGGCTCGCCGTTCATGGTAAGGGACAGGCAGATTGAGTGGATGAAAAAGGACCTGTCGGGCCTGTCCAAGGATACCCCGATAGTGGTCATGTCCCACTCGCCGCTCTACAAGATATTCAAGCCCTGGAATTTCTGGACAGAGGATGCAGAGAAGGTACAGGCAGTGCTAAAGCCGTTCAGCAAGGTCACGGTGCTGCACGGTCATGTGCACCAGATTCTCTATAACCAGATCGGCAACATCTCGTTCCAGGCAATGATGTCAACAGCATGGCCGTGGCCCTATCCTGTAAGCTATGCACAGGCAGGAAATGCCGTGCCCAAGCTGACTGTCTTCATGAACAGGGCCGATCCCCACAGCGAAAGAGACGCCACGGGCTGGTCAATAATCAACCTCGATAACGGCAGGGTTATCAATGATTTCAAGCTGTGGGAAAACACCAACAGGACCCTAAGGTATGACGATAAGCTGGGTTATCCTGTGGATACAAAGTATCAGAACCCTGCAGACAGGATACCGCCCCAGGAACACTATTGATCTATAAGTCTCAAAAAAGGAGCTTTGATATGCCAAAAATTTTACGAATAATAATTCTCACTATTGTCTCCCTGACCTTTGCGGCCTCGGCAGCCGTATGCGACGAGTTCACGAAAGATGACCTGAAGCAGTGGAATGCACAGTTCATGTCCTCGGTAAAGGAAGGAGAAAAACTGTTTCACAGCAGCCTTGGGCGTAACACCGTGTCGTGCGACATGTGCCATCCCAATGCCGCCAATACACACCCGGAGACCTATCCCAAGTTCCAGAAACAGCTTGGAAAGGTGATTACCCTTGGAGACATGATAAACTGGTGCATCATCAACCCGCTTGAGGGTGACAAGCTTGATCTCGACGATCCGAAGATGATCGCACTGGAGGCATACATTACCTACGAACGCCGGGGCGTAAAGCTGGCACCGGGGAAACATTAGAAAAAACCGCTGGTTCCCGGGTCTTTGCCCGGGAACCTTGCATTTAAATTAATTACATAAACTTCATTTTCTGTGTTCCAGCATATACTCTTTGCCGATTCAGCTCTTGATGGATGTCTTGAAAAGTGTTCTCTCAAGGACAATGTACCCGCAGATCCCAGCCAGAAAAGATGCCAAGAAAATGCCTATTTTTGCCTCGTCTATCATGGTATTGTCCGCAAACGCCAGCTCGCTTATGAATATTGACATGGTGAATCCTATCCCTCCAAGGATGCCCGCTCCAAACAGGTGAGGCCATTTTACTCCCCTGGGCATGTCTGCCGCCCCCATCATGATTGTGAGCCATGAGAATAATAGTATGCCAATGGGCTTTCCCAGAACAAGGCCGCAGATTATGCCAAGGCTCACAGAGCCGGGGAATGCAGACATTGTTGCGGCATTGAATGTGACGCCTGCGGAAAACAGGGCAAAAAGCGGTAATATAATGAATGCCTGTATGCTGTGAAGATGTTTCTCAAGGTAGATGCCGGATGGGATCATGTCTTCCACGGTAAGATAGATCTGTTCCATTGCCTTCCATTGTTTCGGGTTTGATGCCAGGCTTTCCCTGGTCAGGGGGCCTGTTTCATGCAGATATTTCATATGTTGCCATACATTCTGGAAAAACTGTTCAGGCTCTATGCTGGATTTCACGGGAACCAGCATGGCAATCAGCACCCCTGCCACTGTTGCGTGAATGCCTGATACCATTATGCTGGCCCAGACACCAATGGCTGGAAACAGGTACAGGATTGGCCGCCGAGCCTGGGAACGCACTGCAAGAAAGAACAGCCCCAGAAATGCCCCTGCAGTTAGCAGGGCGTTCACGTTTATCTGTTCCGTGTAAAAAATGGCAATTACCAGGACTGCAATAAGATCATCTACTATTGCAAGAGCTGTAAGAAATACCTTGAGGCCAGTCGGCACCCTGTTGCCGAGAAGCGCCAGTATTCCCAGGGCAAAGGCAATATCCGTGGCCATGGGGACTCCCCAGCCCCCGGCAGCCTGCCCTGTCCTGTTGAAGAAAAAATATATGAGGGCAGGAAGCGCACAGCCACCCACGGCAGCCATAACAGGCAAAGCGGCCGTTCTGACAGATGAGAGTTCTCCAAGCAGCACCTCCCGCTTGATCTCAAGCCCGACTACAAAGAAGAAGATCGTCATGAGCCCGTCCTTTACCCAGTGAGCAAGCCCCATGTGGTAGGTTTTGCCAGCAAATATTATCCCGATATCAAGGTGACTCAGGTCATGATAAAGCTGTGACCATGGTGTGTTGGCCCATATAATTGCGCTGATTGCCGCCAGCATCAGCACTATGCTGCCTGATGCCTGGGAATGCAGAAACCTGTCGAACAGGGACCTGTCTGGTTTTGGTTGCATATTTTTCTCCTGGGTGAAGCCTGCTCAATAAAGACCCGTTGTGGTTACTTTACAGGCATGGCTGGGTATTCTATATCTCTGCTCTGCAGTAACGTGAAGGAACTGGCGAATCAGCGGGTTTGGATACCTGCTGATTCGCCAGCAGTGAATGACCGTTCTCAGTTTAAATGGTTACGTGCAGATGCCCTGAAAGTCAATATAAATATTACCTGATTTTTCACATACAGAACTTTCAGCAGCCGGTCTTTGATAATCTATTCCGGTCTGTTATGCTGTTCATGCTCTCCTGAAGGACTGGGCAATCCTCATGAAAACACTCGATCAAAGGCTTGCAAGCGCTCTCCATCACAGGCACCCTGAAAAGGGCACAGCCCTGGAAAACTTCGTCTATACCTTCGAGCTGGTACCAGCCAGAGCATCCAGGAGCAGCATGATAGACAGCACCATCGGCTTTGCCAGGGAGGCGGCCCAGGACGGCAGGCTCTCGGCACTGTCCATCACCGATAATGCAGGTGGGCACCCTGCCCTTACACCCACATCGCTTGGCAAGGAGATAAAGGCCCTTGGCATTGAACCGGTTATCCACTTCTCCTGCAAGGACAAGAACAGAAACCTTATAGAAAGCCAGCTGTTCGAACTGGACAGATGGGGGCTTAACACACTCCTGGTCATTACTGGCGATTATCCCAGGTATGGCTTCCAGGGACGTGCCAAGCCCGTGTTTGACCTGGATTCCGTGCTGGTCCTGCGTATGATTCAGGAGGTACGCAAGGGCCTTACTATTGAAAGGCAGGCGCCTGGCGGGGGAGCCAGGCTTGATCCTATGCATTTCCATGCCGGATGCGTGGTCTCACCCTTCAAGAAAACCGAGGCAGAACAGGTGCAGCAGTACCTGAAGCTTAAACGCAAGATCATGGCCGGAGCCAGGTTCATTATCACACAGATGGGGTTTGATTCTGAAAAGTACATCGAGCTGCGCATGTTCCTGGACATGCTCGGGCTGAATATTCCCCTTTTGGGCACAGTTTTTATCCCGAATGCAAAGCTGGCCCGCATAATCCACAAAGGATTCATCCCTGGCTGTACCATGCCGAAAAGGCTGCTTAAAATCATGGAGAGAGAAGCAGAAGGGGCTGATGGCGGGGCTTCAGCCATGATCCAAAGGGCAGCAAAGCAGGTGGCGGTCCTCATTGGCGCAGGCTACCAGGGCGCACATCTTAGCGGCCCCGGGCTGAGATACGGACAGATCAGGCAGATAATAGACCTGACAGAGCAGATGTATCCGGAATGGAAAGACATTGCCCGTGAATTCATGTTTCCTGAAGAATGGGGCTTCAGTCTGTTCGGTCCTGTCAGAGACGCAAGCCATGCCCATAGACCTGATAACTATACAAAGAGAATCTCAGGGCTAAACATAAAGGCGGGTAAAAACAATCCGAAAAGCAGGCTTTCACCAGGATATCTTATAGGCAGGGCTGTTCACTGGATGATATTCGAGCCGGGAGGGCCATTGTTCGGGATTGCATCCAGGATATTGACATCCCTGAAAGGCAGCAAAACAATCAGGATGGTTACCTGGCTGGAATATTTTGTAAAGGGCATACTCTACGATTGCTACAGGTGCGGGGACTGCTATCTCTCCGAAACAGAACTGCTGTGTCCCCAGTCTCAATGTGCCAAGAGACTGGTCAACGGCCCCTGCGGCGGCAGCAGTAACGGATGGTGTGAGGTCTGGCCCGGGGAAAGACGCTGCCTGTACGTGAGGCAGTATGAAAGGCTTAGTGCCGGGAAGATCAAGGCAATGCTGATGCAGGAAACCAGGATTCTGCCACCAAGAGACTGGGGGCTTGAGCGGACATCATCCTGGATAAACTTCTTTGCAGGACGGGATCACCACCGGTACGATAGCAAAAAGGCTGACAAGGACGTAAAGAATAATCCTTGAACTGTGACAATATTTGATAATCTCCGAGTCAACAGGCCGCTCATTAATCTGAAAGGTGTTTTCAGGGCATATTCACTATGAAGATAAGACCATGCATAGATATCCACGATGGCAAGGTAAAACAGATTGTCGGATCGACTCTGAAAGACAACAGCAAGGCAGGGCCCAGGGAAAACTTTGTTGCCGATAGGCCCCCGGAATGGTTTTCTGCCCTCTTCCGTGACCACGGGCTGACAGGCGGCCACGTGATAATGCTCGGCCCCGGAAACGAAGATGCGGCCAGAAGGGCGCTGAACGAATGGCCGGGGGGGCTCCAGGTAGGCGGAGGCATAACCGCAGAAAACGCACCTTACTGGATAGACCAGGGGGCATCCCATGTCATTGTAACATCATACGTCTTTCACCAGGGCCTGGTGGATGCAGAGAGGCTTGCCAGGCTTGAAAAGGCAGTCGGAAAGGAAAGGATATGCCTTGACTTGAGCTGCCGCAAGAAAGACGGGGATTTCTTTATTGTCACTGAACGCTGGCAGAACTTTACAAAGGTACCAATAGGCCCGCAGCTTCTCAGGGAACTCTCGCGTCATGCAGATGAATTTCTCGTCCACGGAGTTGATGTGGAAGGCAAATGCCAGGGCATTGACAGGGAGCTGGTAAAACTGCTTGCTGAAACAACCCCTATCCCCACCACTTATGCAGGAGGTGCGCGCTCCATCGAAGACGCGCATACAGTCCTGGATCTTGGCAATGGCAGGCTGGATCTTACCATTGGCAGCGCCCTGGACATATTCGGGGGAACCGGGGTCACCTTCCAGGAAATCGTTGAGTTCAACAGGAGACATGGATGAAAATTACAGGCTCGGGAGCCCTGAACCTGGACATCATATACCAAGTGCCTGACTTAAAGGGGCTCAGGGTTGCAGGGATTGACCTGAAACCCGGCAGGGAGACATGGGGCAGCCATGAACAGGCCCAGGCACTCCTGGCCGAGCTGGAAACCAGGGGAAGGCTGCTTACAAGAAGCGGTGGCGGCTCGGCAGCCAATACTGTCTGCGCCCTTGCTGCCATGGGCTTCCACTGCCATTTCATAGGTTCTACTGGCAGCGGCGAGGCCGGTTCATTCATCCTGGAATCCATGAAGGGAGTGGACTGCTCTCTTGTAGCAAGACAGGGACGAAGTTCCCTGTGCATCATAGTCATGGCCGAAAACAGCAGGGACAGAAGCATGTTTGTTGCGCCCAGCCCCGTGCGCCTGGATTTTTCCAGCAGGCGCCTCGAAGATACCCTGGCTGGTACAGACCTCTTCCACATGACCTCGCTAATCCAGGACAACGGCCCTGATCTCCAGCACAGGCTGATTTCAATGACAGGGAGGCAGGCCCTGGTCTCCTTTGATCCAGGCGAAATATATGCTGCCAGGGGATATGACCATATAAAAAGGCTTTTAGGCGAGACAGATATACTGTTTTCTACCGATTATGAGATGCGCCAGATTTTCGGCCAGGCAGATGAGGACAGGATAATTGCCAACATGCTTGGCAAGCATTGTACTGCCGCGGATAAATACAATTTCTTCAGGGAATTATCCACTCCTGTTATCGCGAAGAAGATGGGAAGCAGGGGCGCAGCACTTTATGCAGCAGGCTCGTCGTTTTTTCAGCCGGCCATGCAGGTCCGCGAAGTCGTGGACAACACAGGCGCCGGAGACGCATTCAATGCGGGATTGATTTCAGCAATACTCAGGGGGATGTCCTCCCGGGAAGCCCTGCACGAGGCAATCAGGCTCGCAGGGATGTCACTTGCGTATCCAGGCAGGAGCTGGATCAATTTCCTGTAGCTGTTTTTCAGCCTGACAGGACAAAGATGATCTGCAGGGTCAGAAACGATGCAAGAATGCCTATCCCCACCATTGATGCCGTAAGCCTTGGCTCAAGCCCGGCAATAGATGCCAGCGCCCCGGCGGATACCATAGGAGGCATGGCCGATTCCAGGATTGACACCCTTGCCGCCTCTCCTGAAATACCGAGCCCGGCGCATATTCCTATGATGATCAGCGGGGTTACGAGCAGCCGTATTGACAAGCCGGTGCATAGGGGCACGATTTCATGTCCCGGAGGTATTATCCGCATTGCAAAACCTATTGCCACAAGCACCACCGGCACCAGGGAGGCTGCCGCCATTTCAAGCATCTTTGCAAGCCAGACAGGATAATGAAAAGAGTGAAAAACAAAGGCTATGGTCAATGCTATGAACGGGGGAAAGGTGATGATCTTTTTTATCATATCCCTTGCCGAAGCCATACCCTCCTGTCCATAAAGTGCAAGTATTACAGTGCCGTATGTGGAAAGCGCCATGAAAGAGCCGAACTGGTCATAGATAATGGCATATGGAATACCTGCATCTCCGAAGTACTGCTGCACCATTGGAATTCCCAGAAATGATGTGTTGCCAAGCGGGACCATGAGCAGCATTGCCCCGCGGACAGAGGCCGGCCATCTTAACAGCCTTGCAGCAGCCATTACCAGGATCACCGAGATCCCCAGGGTAGCCCAGGCCATGATCACGGGGATCAGGATTTGTGCAGAAAACTGGAGCCGGGGAATCTGGACAAATACCAAAGCTGGCAGGGCAATGTATATCACGTAGAGGTTCAGGCTTTTGTCTGTATCTCTTGGGAACAGAGGGATGCGCCTCGCAAGCATGCCCGCTACCATGAGCAGTATGTAAGGCAGGGTGTGAGTCATGCGCTGAACCTTACATGGTGACGATTGGAGGAACAAGATTATTTCCGCTACTTCGCCCTGCCCTTTTTGGGGCAACAATTTGAAAGTACGAACTAATTATGCCATAATTGACTCGATGACTTCTATAGTTACTCTTGATCAACATCAGAGCAGGAACAGTGGAGATGAAATGAATACCGTTCTCGACGCGATCTATACACGCAGAAGTATCAGGCATTTTACAGATGAACCAGTAAACCAGGCACTGATTGATGAGATACTCTGGGCAGGAAGCTGGGCACCTTCAGGCCTGAACAACCAGCCCTGGCGTTTTGCTGTGATTACTGACAGGGACCTGAAGGATAAATTCGTGCCCCTTACCAGGTACGGCAAGGTAATAGAGGCTGCTGCCTGCCTTATTCCAGTGTTCCTGGACAGGCAGGCCATGTATAATGATGTCAAGGACCACCAGGCAGCCGGGGCATGTATCCAGAACATGCTTCTCGCTGCGCACAGCCTCGGCCTTGGCGCCGTCTGGCTTGGAGAAATCCTCAAGAGTGCAGACCAGGTCCGAAAGCTCCTGGGCCTCCCGGAAAACATGGAGCTCATGGCGGTCCTGGCCCTGGGCCATCCTGCACGCCGTGACCAGAAATCCAGCCGGAAAGACCTGGAAGAACTGGTGATCTTCAGGCGCTGAACCATTTTCTTGCCTGATCGGGCTGCCCTGGGCATATACACGATACTGGAGATTTAACAATGAGCAAAATCCTGGATGAGAGTGCGGGCAAACATGTATTCAAACCCCTGCAGGGAAAGAATATCCTGTTAGGGATAAGCGGCGGGATAGCCTGTTTCAAGGCTGCAGAATACGTCAGGAACCTTACAAAAGAGGGGGCAGGGGTACAGGCAATTCTCACGGCAAACGCCACGAGGTTCGTTACTGAAAACACCTTTTCGGCCCTGTCAGGCCAGAAGGCCATGACCGACATGTTCGACCCTTCGAAATGCTTCCGCATCCCTCATATCAATATGGCGCGCCAGGCAGACCTCTTCATCATCCTGCCTGCAACCGCAAACATCATTGCCAAGCTGGCTCATGGCATTGCTGACGATCTCCTGACTACCCTGTTTCTTTCTTTCACCAGGCAGATTCTCATCTTTCCCTCAATGAACCCGGATATGTACAGCCATCCTGCCACCCAGGCCAACATAGATATTCTGCGCTCCATGGGATTTACTGTAGTGGAACCTGACAGCGGCACGGTTGTCTGTGGAGACAGGGGCAAAGGGCGTCTGCCAGGATGGAAAAGGGTACTGTTCCACATCAGGAAAGCCCTGTCCAGGAAGACCTTGCAGGGCAAAAAGGTACTGGTAACAGCAGGGCCTACCAGGGAGCCGGTGGATCCTGTCCGTTACATCTCCAACAGGTCATCAGGCAAGATGGGCTACAGTATTGCCGAGGCTGCCAGCATCAGGGGGGCATCTGTTCAGCTCGTTTCAGGGCCGGTATGCCTGCCGCCTCCTGGAGATACAGAGATAGATATAACAAGGGTTGAAACAGCTTCAGAGATGGCCAGGGCGGTATTCTCTGCTGCAGAATCCGCTGATATAATAATTATGGCGGCAGCGGTCTCGGACTACACTCCGGTCCAGCCCCTGGAACACAAGATGAAAAAAAGCACTGACAAAATGACTCTGAAACTCCAGCGCACGACAGACATACTCCAGGAACTCGGCCTCAAAAAGAAACAGGGCCTGGTACTGGCGGGTTTCTGTGCAGAAAGCCGAGATCTGAAAAAACATGCCATAGAAAAACTCAGAAAGAAAAATCTCGATCTCATAATTGCCAACGATGTTACCATGCCCGGAGCAGGGTTTGACGTGGATACCAATGCAGTCCTGTTGATAGATCGGGAAGAAAACGTGGTAGAGATCCCTGTGATGGACAAGAGGGCAGTGGCTGAGCACATCCTTGACATGCTGCAGGATATTTGCTCACAGGGCCCTGCATCTGCGGCATCCTGTTAGCAAATTATAAATGTACAATTAGAGGCTATGTGCATCCTGTCTTGTGATCCATGACCGTGCGGAAGGAAACCGCTTTTCAGCACAGGTGATTCATAGAAATACTTCAGGCTGATACCATGCGGTAACGTACCTGCCGCGGCGCCGCAATCTTCGCAATGGCTGCTATAATTCCTTGACACCTAACATAAGCTATCCTAAACTTTTCAGATTTAGGACAAGGCATATTTGTCTTTCAAAGACTGGGGATAATTTTAATGCCTGACAACAACATTTTGCTGCAATTATAATTATTAATGCTTTAAAAGGAGATACAAACATGTCCAATGATTCAATTTTTCAGGTAACAGATGCTGATTTCGAAACCTCTGTGCTTCAGTCAGACCTGCCTGTGCTGGTGGACTTCTGGGCAGCATGGTGCGGGCCATGCAGGGCTATAGCACCTGTGATAGATGAAATAGCGAACAAATATGATGGAAAGATAAAGATTGCCAAGATGAACGTGGATGAAAACCCTGCCACTCCCGGGCGCTATGGCATCAGGGCCATTCCAACGCTTATCCTGTTCAAGGATGGCAACGTGGTTGAGCAGATCACAGGGGCAGTTGGAAAGGCAGTCATAGAAGGCGCCATTGCCAAAGCAGTCTGATATGGAAAATAAACAGC
>JALWYO010000103.1 GCA_026992735.1 Deltaproteobacteria bacterium | reverse complement strand
ATTTCATATCCCTGGTGCGGACCCATAAAACTGCTCCGAGTTCAACAGGTGCCTTTCTGCCATCCTGCACTATTTCCCCGCCATCATTCAGGGCTGCAAAACCCCACCAGCCGGCCCGGGGCATTACATACCAAAACTGCCCCCTGAAATCTGTGCGCACTATCTGGGTTACATAGGCCTCCTTGGGAGCCTTTACCTCCTGTTTTTTATTGTAATATTCTACCTCAACATCACAATTAGCCGCCGGTTTGCCATTTAGCAGTACCTGGCCGTAAAATACGTTGCCGGCCCATAATCCGTAAGGCCTTGCCAGCGGGACTATCTCTGCCTTCATGCCTATGGGCTTGTACCATCCATCCTCCAGCCCGAAACCATTTACGATTACCTTGGTAAAATGCTGTATAAACTTCCCTTCAGCCGGTTCCCAGTAAGGTACAGGGATCATGTAAAATAGATAGTCACCCGGCCTGTTCACAGTCATGTCCAGCAGCCATGTAGTATGGCCCTTCATGACCTTTTTCTTCAGGCGGGATGTTAATACTGTTCTCTGCCCACTGACCACAACACCGGCCTCCCTGGGCCTGACAAGTTCCATGAAATTCTGCTCAAAAGGATGCATGAACTGATAGGAAAGCACGATATTGTGCGAATCGCTCCCTTGGACAATATCATCAGAGGGGAGTATCACTCCGAAATGTGCAAGGCATGTGGCAGGGAATACCAGGAGCAAAAGCAACATCACAGCACAGCCAAAATACCGGACAGGGAATTTACACATCACACATAACCTCCTGAATTTACTTATATAAATTTCAGAAATGCCACGAAATCCTAACCCGTCATACAGATTGCGGATCAAGCCCGACCTGAAATTCATGCGGAGCCACTATAATCCACCAGCATACAGTAGTCAAATTTTTAAATTAGTAACACGATATCTGACAAGAAAGGCATGCACATGATCTGCCGCCACGTCCACAGCGAACAGCAGGAGCAGACACAGCGCACAGGCACTGAAAGGATTTGTTTACTCTTATGAACTGAAGTTTTCTGTATTATCAGTCAGGCAGAAATGAACTTACAGAAAACCCTGACAGATCAGTCCAGGTCAAATTTCTTGGCACGCATGGCTTTAATACGGCCCCTGTGTTTCTTGGCCTTAAGCCGACGCTCCTTGGCAAATCTGGGCAACCTGGTCTTCTTTCTATGCGCCTTTTTGGCAAGGGCTTGGGCAATAAGTTCTGCAAAACGCCTTATCGCAGCATCACGATTGGCCTTTTGAGTTCTATGACGGCCTGCGTTTACCATTAACACGCCGTTGTGACTTATTTTTGAGGCCAGCTTATGCCTGATCAATGCCTTCTGTTGCTCAGTCAAGGCACGGCTGGCATCTATATCAAATCTCAGGGTGACCCTGGTGTTGACCTTGTTTACATTCTGACCACCAGGGCCACTGGACCTGGAAAATGTAAATTTCACTTCGCGTCGAGGGATATAGAGCCTGTCATTTATTTTTATTGCTAAATCGATAGACATCTATCCTGCCTGCATTGGGTTTGCGTTTCTTACTCCATATCTCTTCTTTAATAGTAACTTCTCAAAAAAATTCGCGAGATGGAGACATAATTCACATTTACATTGTATAACCACAAAGTTCACGAAGACCACGAAGAATCTATATTAATATCACTTCATGGTCTTCGTGATAAACAAGATTTCTGGAGTGAGCAGCCTGAGTCACGTCAGCCTCCGGAAGCCTGTCCCTGGCCTGCCATTTCAAACAAATTCGGGGTATTCTTGAGCCGCTGTATAACCCTTTCCCTGCCTATGGCCACCATCACGTCAAAGATGCCGGGACCCTTGAGCTGCCCTGATATAATAGCCCGCATACCATTTATGATTATCCCCGCCTTTACCTGGCTGGCTTCGGCGAATTTCCTCACTGCATCCTCTGTGGTTTCCAGATCCCAGGGTTCCACTGGCTCCAGCTCTGCGGCAAGGGCAGGCAGTAATTCCTTCAGTTCAGGACGCTTCAGCACGTTTTTCTTCAGTGCCTTTGGATCTATCTCAAAATCATCTGCAAAATAGGCCCTGCCTAGCCTGGCAAAATCTCTGAGAGTGTGAAACCTGCTTCTTATAAGATCCAGAGTGGAAAGAAACCATTCCCTTTTTTCACCCTCGTAAGCATTGTCCCAGATGCCCTCTTTTATAAAGTCATCCTTGATCATTGCGGCGATATCCTCTATGGGCATTGTCCTGAGATAATGGGCGTTTATATTTATAGCCTTGGGGTCTGTAAAAAACTTGGGATCACCCTTCCTGTAATTGAAAACAGAGTTGGACTTATTGATCCTTTCCAGAGAGAATGCCTGAATCAGCTCCTCTCTTGAGAATATCTCCTGGTCAGTGCCGGGATTCCAGCCCAGCATAACCAGGAAATTCACCAAGGCCCAAGGAATGAAGCCCATTTCCCTGTACCACTGCACAGACACCACCTCGCCGTGGGTCCTCTTGGATATCTTGCGTTTCTTTAAGTCCAGCGTAAGAGGCATGTGCGCAAACACAGGCGGCCTGGCATCAAGTGCTTCATACAGCAGTATCTGCCTGATGGTATTGCTCATGTGATCCTGACCCCTGATTATATGGGTTATGCGGTCACGAATATCATCCACCACATTACACAAAAGATAGAGAGGCTTACCATTGGAGCGCATGATCACAAAATCTTCTATCTCACTGTAATCCTTCTCTATCCTGCCAAGCACTTTGTCATTATAGCCAATCTTACCCTGCCGTTCCGGGACCTTGAAACGTACCACATAGGGCAGCCCCTGGGCCTCTTTTGCAGCTATTTCTTCAGGTGAAAGCCTCCTGCACGTTCCATCGTATTTTATATCCCGTTTTTCCTTAAGAGCCTGCTTTCTCCTGGCTTCGAGTTCCTCCTTGGAGCAAAAACACTTGTATGCCTTGCCCTCGTCCAGGAGTTTCCGGGCCACTGCCTTGTGCTCATCTGCAAACTCGCTCTGAAAATATGGGCCTTCGTCCCAGTCAATGCCCAACCATGTCAGGCCGTCTATAATGCCCTGTATTGATTCCTTGGTAGATCTCTCTGCATCGGTATCCTCGATCCTCAATATAAACTTGCCCTTGTGTTTCCTGGCAAAAAGCCAATTGAAGATGGCTGTCCTTGCACCTCCAATGTGCAGGTAGCCGGTAGGGCTCGGTGGAAATCGTACTATCACTTCAGACATCTGTTTTTATCCTTTAATTGGTATTTAGCAGTTATGCCACTAAAATAGTATAATCTGCTATAATTATAAAAAAACAGGCGACAATCCTGCCATATCCTTTTTTTATACTGCCTGATGGAGGACTACTTCCTGTTTCTGCGTCTCTTCTTTCTGCTCTTCTGGCCCTGTTGCTGCCTGAAACGTTTTTCTATCTTGGCCCAGGTATCGCGTAACGTCACGGTCCTGTTGAAGACGGGGCTTCCCGAAGTAGAATCATGCTTGTCCACGCAGAAATACCCCATGCGCTCGAACTGGTAAACCTTGCCGGGTTGAGCATCCTTCAGAGAAGGCTCCAACATGCAGCTGCCCATGGTCTTGAGAGAATTGGGATTGAGGAAGTCCATAAAGCTTCCTCCATTCTTGGCAGCCCTGTCTGGATAAGGATGATCAAAAAGCCTGTCATACAGGCGTACCTTTGCATGAAATGCATGACTGGCACTGACCCAGTGGATAGTGCCCCTGACTTTGCGACCATCCGGAGAATCTCCGCCCCTGGTAGCAGGATCGTATGTACATCTTATTTCCTTTATCTCGCCGGTTTCCTGATCCTTGATCACGCCCGTGCACTTTATAAAATAGGCATAGCGCAAACGCACCTCCCTGCCTGGCGCAAGACGGAAGAATTTCTTAGGTGGATCTTCCATGAAATCTGACCGCTCTATGAAAATTTCCCTGGAAAACGGCACATTCCTGATGCCAAATGATGGGTCTTCAGGATTGTTTATGGCCTCAAGCTCCTCCTCCACTCCTTCAGGATAATTCTCAATGACCACCTTCACGGGATCAAGCACTCCCATAACCCTGGGAGCTGCCCTGTTCAATTCTTCCCTTATGCAATGCTCCAGCAGAGCTACGTCCACTACGCTTTCCTTCTTGGCAACACCTATACGTTCACAGAAATTCCTTATGGCTGCCGGCGGTATGCCACGGCGCCGCATGCCAGATATAGTAGGCATGCGCGGATCATCCCAGCCAGCCACTACGCCTTCTTCCACCAGGCGAATAAGCTTCCTCTTGCTGAGAATAGTATAGGTCAAATTCAACCTGGCAAATTCTATCTGCTGGGGATGGCATTCTACCTGAAGCTGGTCAAGGAACCAGTCGTAGAGCGGTCTGTGATCCTCGAATTCCAGGGAACACAGGGAATGTGTAATCCCTTCTATGGAATCCGACAGGCAGTGAGCAAAATCATACATGGGATAGATGCACCACTTGTCTCCAGTCCTGTGATGGGGCACATGCATTATACGATATACAACAGGGTCCCGCATGTTGAGGTTACCGGCAGCCATGTCTATCTTTGCTCTCAGAACACGTTCCCCGTCTTTAAATTCACCTGCTCTCATACGTCTGAACAGATCCAGATTTTCCTCTACTGTCCTGTTCCTGTAAGGGCTCTCTTTGCCGGGTTCAGTCAAGGTGCCTCTGTACGCCCTTATCTCTTCAGGAGACAGGTCGCAGACAAACGCCTTGTCCATAATGATGAGTTTCTCAGCGTATTCGTAGAACTTGTCAAAGTAGTCCGAGGCATAATAGAGATGTTCGCCCCAATCGTATCCAAGCCAGTGGACGTCCTCTTTGATGGCATCCACGTACTCCTGCTCTTCCTTGGTGGGATTGGTATCATCAAAGCGCAGATGGCAGCGCCCATTGAACTCCAGTGCAAAACCGAAATTCATTACAATGGACTTGGCATGGCCTATGTGAAGATAGCCATTGGGCTCAGGTGGAAATCTGGTGATCACCTTGCCACCGTGCCTATTTGATTTTATATCTTCTATGATTATGTTTCTGATAAAATTTGAAGGTTTTTCGCCCTTTTCTTTCTTGCTCATGTTTTCTCCAGGAACAGTATATTTTGCGGTCCTATAATAATGCCATGTGGCAGAAAAATTAAACCCAAATCCTGCAATTGCCAAGTTTGCCCAAAATATAAGCCAAAAAGCACTCTGGCATATCCGGGCTCTTCGTATCTGCAGATACAGAAAATTGGATAATCTTGTCAAACTTGTTCAGGCTACATACAGATTTCTCCCCCTGTGGCGACCAAGGGAAAGTAATAAACCTGCTGTCCAGCGGGCTGAAAAAAGGTGAAAGGCACCAGGTACTGCTGGGCGTCACCGGCTCCGGCAAAACCTTTACCATGGCAAACATTATCGCCAGGGTCAACAGGCCTGCCCTTATCATGGCCCCAAACAAGACCTTGGCGGCTCAGCTATTTTCTGAATTCAAGGCATTTTTTCCGGAAAATGCAGTAGAATACTTTGTCAGCTACTATGATTACTACCAGCCAGAAGCATATATACCATCTTCTGATACCTATATAGAAAAAGACTCTTCCATAAACGAATTCATAGACCGCCTGCGTCATTCTGCAACCCATTCACTGCTGACAAGGCAGGACGTGATAATTGTCGCCAGTGTCTCGTGCATCTATGGTCTCGGCTCTCCGGAAGAGTACCAGGCCATGCACCTGTTCATTGGCCAGGGGCAGGAACTCAGCCGGGAGGAACTGCTGGCCCGCCTGGTCAACATGCTGTACGAGAGGAATGATGTGGATTTCAGACGCGGCACATTCCGGGTGCGCGGAGATGTGGTAGAGATATTCCCTTCATATGAAGAAGAGCTGGCCGTCAGGGTAGAACTTTTTGGAGACGAGATAGAAAGGCTTAGCCTGTTCGACCCCCTGACAGGCAGGCATAAGGGTGATATATCCAGCATGGTTATCCATCCATCCAGTCACTATGTCACTACCTCCGGGAACCTGGACAGGGCCATAAAAATGATAAGGCAGGAGCTTAGAGAGAGGTTGCAGTTCTTTGAAAGAGAGGGCAAGCTCTTAGAGGCCCAGAGGATCGAGCAGCGGACCAGCCTGGACCTGGAGATGCTCCAGGAGCTTGGATACTGCCATGGCATAGAAAATTATGCAAGGCATCTCAGCGGCAGGGCTCCAGGCGAGCCGCCTGCTACCCTGCTGGACTACTTTCCACATAATTTTATCACCTTTATTGATGAAAGCCATATCACGGTTCCCCAGATAAGAGGCATGTATGCAGGAGACCGCTCCAGGAAGGAAACCCTGGTAGAATTCGGATTTCGGCTGCCCTCTGCGCTTGATAACAGGCCATTACGCTTTGAAGAATTCTCAGAGGCAACTGAACAGGTCATCTACGTTTCAGCTACACCAGGGCCTTATGAACTTGAAGTGTCACAAGGTGCTGTGGCAGAGCAAATCATAAGGCCAACCGGCCTCATGGATCCACGCATGGAGGTGAGACCTGCGGTAAACCAGGTGGATGATCTACTTGAGGAGATAAGAAATGTAGTCGCCAGAGGAGAAAGAGTACTCGTGACCACATTGACCAAGAGAATGGCTGAAGACCTGACTGATTATTACCGGGAAGCGGGCGTGCGGGTGGAATACCTGCATTCTGACATCAAGACAGTAGAAAGGACAGAACTCATACAGGGTCTCAGACGCGGGGAATTCGACGTCCTGGTGGGAATAAATCTCCTGCGCGAAGGCCTGGACATGCCGGAGGTATCCCTGGTTGCAGTACTGGATGCAGACAAGGAGGGATTTTTGCGCTCAGAACGCTCCCTGGTTCAGACAGCAGGGAGGGCAGCCAGAAATGCAGGCGGACTGGTCCTGCTGTATGCTGACAAGATCACTGGCTCCATGGAAAGAGCCATCTCGGAGACGGAAAGGCGGCGGGCCATGCAAGAAGCCTACAACAGGAAACATGGACTGATCCCGACCTCCATCACAAAAGATACCCATCACGCCCTGACGGCCATATACCAGGAAGACTCAGCCGCACATGGAGGCCTGACAGATGCAGAAGCGCAATCTGATGAGAATCAGCCTGCCACGCCGGAAGAAATTGCCGGCAGGATATCCCGGCTAAAAGAGGAAATGCTTGCCCTGTCAAAGGAGTTGCGATTCGAGGAAGCTGCAGCAAAACGCGATGAGATACAAAGGCTCCTCCTTATTAATTCTCAGGAACAGCGGTAATATCTCATACAGTAAAGCACATTGGAACCTGTGATTTGATATGTTGTTCAGTATATTATTCGGGATTATAAATCCTTACAAAAGCCCTCCTGCCAATAGCGGGAAATAGCCCGCTGAAAAACAGGGCGGGTTCCAAGTGAAACTTAACAATTTTTCTATGCAGCTATGACAATCAGTTTAAAAAAAGACGTTCCTTCCATGGTCTATGCAGATAAGACCGGCTCAATATTCGATTATCCCGGCCTGCAAATGGCTGGCAGAAGCGGCCTTACATTCGAAAAGGTTAATCCCGAGGACCTGATCCCACTGCCAGAGGGGAGCGAGCTCTTTGTTCTTCCTGGAACTGTTCCTGTTGCATGGGATCCTCAGCAGAAAGATTTTGTCAACTTTGAACCTGCTCCATCAAGCAGTCAGGGTAAAATCATGGCCGTTGCCGCCTTCATGGCACCTGCATATACCCAGCTGCTGTTGCCAGCCTACAGAAAACGCGATCCACTCGGTACTCCCTTGCCACTTTTTGCTTATACTGCTGTGGGATGGTGGAAAGGCAAGTTCTATGTGGCTGGATTCAGAAGTGATACTGACAGGCGCCAGGATATTTCAGGTTTCGATGTTAAAAAAGTCAAAAGAAATACCCTCAAACTCATGAGGCAAAAAAAGCATAACAGGCTAATTCAACACCTTGGTAAATGCAGCCTTACCTTGGATGTCCGGCAGCTAAAAATTTTTTTCTTGGAAGGTATGAGGCACCGCTGCCATCTTCCCCGGTATGCAACGCCAGGTGCCTCGGATGTCTTTCCAAGCAGGAAGAAGGAGGTCCCCCTGCCACTCAGGACAGGATAACCTTTACTCCGTCTGCCTCTGAGATCTCAGAGATGGCGTTGTTGCATCTGAAGCATGTTCATAACGGGGTTGTGAGCTTTGGCCAAGGCTGCGAGGGTGAGCCACTCATGAATTACGATCTCCTGGCAAGTGCTGTCAGGCGTATAAGAAAGGCCTGCGCAAACGGCACTGTAAACCTCAACACCAATGCAAGCCTGCCCAAAGGGCTTATAAAGGTGATAGAGTCAGGCCTTGACAGCATACGGATAAGCATTAACTCGGTACGCCGGGACTACTATCAGGCATATTACAGGCCAAGAGGTTATAGTTATGATGATGTGCTGAAATCATGGGATATTGCCAAGAGCGCCGGCCTGCATGTTTCCCTCAACCTGTTCGTTATGCCTGGGCTGACTGATTCCATAGCAGAAGTAACCAGATTGTGCGAACTTATTGAGCGTTTCGGTCTTGATCTCATACAACTCCGCAATCATAACATCGATCCTGACTGGTATCTGGAGAAAATAGGCTACAGGCAGGAAAACCAGTGCATGGGGATAAAGGCAATGACTGATTACCTGAAAGAGCAATTTCCTGCGTTACGGTTTGGCTATTTCAACCCACCGCTCAGGAATTGATTATGTACTGATTTAAAGAGGTGAAAATGACAGAAGTGCTAAACGATCAGGATATCCTGAAACTGGCAAGTCAGATTGCAGGAGATGATGTCCGCGAAATTGCTGTTACCGGGATAAAGGCGGCTGTCGTTGCAGGGCGTTTTGCCATGAAACAGTATGGCCGGCCAATCAAGATAAGCTACAAGGGTGAAATCGATCTTGTCACAGAGGTTGATATGGGCTCGGAACGCCTGATCAAGGATGAGATTGCAGGAGTTGCAGATGCAGAGATAATGGCCGAGGAGAGCAGCGCGGATTCTCATCTAAGGGATGGCAGGTTTTGGATTGTGGACCCACTGGACGGAACCACCAATTTTGCCCATGGCTTCCCGTTCTTTGCTCCGTCAATTGCATTTTGCCGCATAGAACGCGGCATATTTACTCCTGTTTTTGGATGTGTATTCATTCCCCTTATGAACGAGCTCTTCTGGGCTGTAAGAGGTGCCGGTAGTTACCTGAACACCTCTGCCATCAAGATTTCTCATGCTGAGAGACTGGGAGCTTCTTTACTGGCAACCGGATTTCCCTACGATGTACATCAGCACCCTGATGATGTAGTGGCTGCATTGAAGGAGATGCTGATAAGGGCGCAGGGCATAAGGCGTGCAGGGGCCGCTGCCATAGACCTGGTCTATGTGGCATGTGGCAGGCTTGACGGTTTCTGGGAAAAAAATCTCAAGCCCTGGGATACTGCGGCAGGCCAGCTTATCCTCCAGGAGGCAGGTGGCAGGCTCTCGGATTTTTCAGGGAATGAATACAATCCCTTTATCCCGGAAATTATTGCCTCTAATGGCATTATCCATGATGAGATGGTGGATGTACTAAGGAATTTTTCAGCATGACAACCTATAAATTCATTACATGCCCAAAGTGTGGCACAAAGATAAAAACCTATTCCAATCCAGTGCCGACAGTAGACATCATTATCGAGCTGGGAAATAAAATTGTCCTTATAGAGCGCAAGAATCCTCCACTTGGCCTGGCTATTCCCGGCGGCTTCGTAGATTATGGAGAGACCGTTGAAGATGCCGCAATCAGAGAGGCCATGGAAGAAACAGGGCTTAAAGTACGTTTGAAATACTTGATAGGAGTCTATTCCAATCCGGCACGCGATGCCAGAATGCATACTATCAGCACAGCATTTGCAGCCTCAGGCAGCGGCCATCCAAGGGCAGGCGATGATGCAGCAGCTGTAAAAATAGTAAAAGCTGAAAACATGGATCAGCCGCTTTGCTTCGATCATGCCAGTATCATCAGGGATTATTTAAAGAAGAAAAGGCGGGGAGGATGTGAATAAGGCTGTAAAAAATTTTATTCGCTATTCTCCGGAATTATTGCTCTCTTTTACAACCAGCCTGTTTCCACCCGTATTTTTGGCCTGATACAGGGCCTTGTCAGCATCTTTCACGAGCTGGCTGGCAAGCAATGCCGGATTATCGCCATCTTTCAATTTGGCAAGGCCAAGACTTAGAGATACTTTTCCGGGATTACTGGGGAAAAACCTGTCCCTGATCCTGCCTGCAATGATCTCTGCCTGCTTCTGTGATACATAGGGAATCAAAACTGCAAACTCGTCTCCTCCAATCCTGAAGGCCTTGTCCACGTTTTCCCTTATGGACTGACGGATGATGCTGCCAAGTATCTTGAGTATTCTGTCACCTTCCTGGTGACCTTTGGTATCATTCAATGTTTTGAGATTGTCCACATCTACCATCAGGAGAAAGAGAGAATGACCCTGCCGGATGGCCCGGGCTGCCTCTTCAACAATCTTGTGATCAAAATGCCGCCTGTTATAAAGTTCTGTCAGGCTGTCCATAATACACATATCCCTGAGGGTAAGCCTAAGCCTCCGTTCCCGCACGATTCTGTTAATCTTCGCCTCGAGTTCATCCAGAGAAAAAGGTTTTGTAAGGAAATCACTGGCCCCGGCACTTATGACGCCCGTATAGCTGAAATCAGCGGTATATGCCGTCATTATTATAACATCAGTGTCCGGCCATGATTTTTTTATGGTTTTTAGGAGTTCCATGCCATCGATCTCAGGTATTACTATATCCATAATAACAATAGTGAAGGACTGTTTTTCCAGGATCTCAAGGGCTGTTTTTCCATTATCAGCACAGAAATATTCTATGTTTCTGCTTTCCAGAAAAATAGACAGAAGCCTACGAATAGATTCATCGTCATCAACTACGAAAATCCTCTGGGGTTCATCCACAAGTTGCTTGAGAGGCAAACCCTTTATATGATCAGATCCATCCATCTCTGGTTTTCTATAAAAAACCGCCGTTATCGCAATATTCTCTATTAAAGTATCAGAATATTATGCTGTTCTACAGGATAGCTTGCAATTTACGCAACTATAAGACCGGCGCAGACCAACTACCTCCAGAATCCACCTGCTAAAAAATAGCACAAGTAACAGATTTTAATAATACTATTCCATTAAAATTGCAATAGGTCCTGAATTCATATAATTAAGTACACAGCCTCCCTATGGTGGCTTGCTAGAGAGGATACACGTTCATGCTGATAAAGGTAAAGCTCAGATGTATACTTCTTCGCAATCAGTCACCACATTTTTTCGGAGGTTAGCCATGAGCTACAAACACCTGAGCCTTACGAAAGATATTATATACAAATTGGGAGAAAAATGGGAAAATCTTTATCACTCAACTTTCGGACTTGTGTCCGCTGTCATCTAACCTCCTGAATTGTTTGCCAGAGTGGGGTGGCCGGGTGTAGTAAATGGATGATGGATTTTACCACAATCTCTGTTGCCAGGCTGCATAGCTCTTTACCCCACCAGCCTGTCTGCTTCAAAGTATCGGTCAACAGAGACTGAACACGTCTGAGTGCCTCTATAAAGGTCAAATCTTCTAGCTCCTCACAGCATCTGTGGAAGAGAAGACCAAGAGTTCTTGGATCGTCATGTCGTCTCTTGAGAAGCGTAAGGAAAATATGTCTCATCATTACTATTGTCGTATGTGCTATAATACTGCCAAAGTCTCTTGCTTGGACACCGTTTTCCAGGTTGAGATGCTGCTTGGTTACTTTGAAAAACACTTCTATGTCCCATCTCTTACCATAGAGCCCGACTATCTTTTCATCAGGCAGTTCAATATCCGTTGACAAAAGGGCAAGCCAGTCATTGCTGTTTCGGTTCCTGACAAAAACCAATTTTGCAGGAAGGCCATCATTCAGGGTTACAATTGTACTGGCCAGAAGCTTCGCCTTGCCGGGCCGTTTACAAACAAGCCCATAGATGGCTCTTAGAGGAAGACGCATGCTTGCAAAACCATAATGAATTTTCGGAGTATTTTTGACCATACATATCACGGGCAGATGCTTGTGAAGCCCGGAAATTATCGCAGGCATGCCAAACCAGCTGTCCATGAGGATGTATCCGGCTTTGATCCCATGAGACAGAATCCTCTTAACCATGGGTTCGAGAAGATCGGTGGACTTTGTCAGAGATTCCTGACGCCTCCTGTAACCGCATGACTTCCTGCTCATCTCCTTTGTGATACCCTGAAAACGGTTTTTCTCTTTTTGGGAAGACAGCATGGCAAAATCCAGGGGCAGAAAACTCGCCCCGTCAGACCAACCGACAGTGAGCATCCTGAAACCCCTTACATATCTCCTATTGGCGTGATCATAGAGCCTGGATAAAAGTTCAACCTTCTTGGATCTAGGACGTTCTACGACTGAGTCGTCAATAATCAGAACCTTCTGTC
>JALWYO010000102.1 GCA_026992735.1 Deltaproteobacteria bacterium | reverse complement strand
TTGCTGATTCATCTGACATTCCTCCTTTTCTTAGGCCCGCCTTCGTACTAGCCTTCGGCAGCACTCGGCAGGGCCTTTCATCTCGTTACTATACACGGAATGTCAGATTAAGTCATGACTATTTCACATTAAAACTATCCAAATATCATCTAAAAACCATGCAAAACATCTATTTCCCGCAGTATGGCCAAATCCACCACCTATTCATTAGAATCTTTTTAAATCAGATAATTATAGCAGAAAGCGGGGGGCATCCTGGTGAACACGAAAGAATTTATATTAGTATCACTTCGTGTCCTTCGTGAACTTTGTGGTTATATAATGTAAATGTGAATTACGTCTCCATCTCGCGGGCTTTTTGAGAAGTTACAAAAAGATAGATTAACATGTTGAAATATCAATATTTTCTCAATAGACAGTGCAGAGCAGAAACATGGCGGACATTGAACTGAAAAACAGGGGACTATTTAACCATCCAGCAAGCCTGGTCATAACCAGTTTTGGTATTGCTGATATTGTCGGCACCCTGCTGTTATATCTCCCATGGTGTCACAGGGGAGACCTGTCATTGCTGGATGCGCTCTTTACTTCCACTTCTGCCATATGCGTTACCGGCCTGACAGTAGTAGATACCTCGACAAAGTTCACCCTGCCCGGACAGTGGATTATACTGCTACTCATACAGGTGGGTGGCCTGGGCGTCATGACATTCTCCGTGCTCTTTACCATGGGGATCCAGAAACGGCTCAGGCTCTCCAGCCAGTTTCTCATACAGGAAAACTTTCTTCACCTGAAAGCTGCAACCCTCAAGAGCCTAATTGCTACCATCCTGCTATTCACCCTCACTTGCGAAGGTATCCTGGCATTGATGATGACAGTAAGCTTTATCCCCGACGTGACCAAGCCTGGCGATGCACTGTTTTATGGGATATTCCATGCTGTTTCTGCGTTCTGTAACGCCGGATTCTGTATATTGCCCTCCGGGCTTGAGCTATACCGCTATGACTTTCCGGTCTGCCTGAGCATAATGGTTGGGATCTTTCTGGGCAGTACGGGATTTGCCATCATATACGAGCTTTGGCAAAAACTTTACGGAAAATCTGCCAGGCAACTGTCACTGCATTTCAAGATCACCATGATTACACATATTCTGCTGATGATAGCAGGGACTGTCGGCATACTGTTCTGGGAATACCACAACATATTGGATGGCCTGCCATTCTCCAGCAAGATCCTGGTGTCAGCATTTCACAGCGTAAGCGTAAGAACAGCAGGGTTCAACACGATACCAATATCTCAATTCACAGAAAATTCAATGTATCTCATGATACTGCTGATGTTCATAGGTGCCTGTCCGAGTTCCACTGGCGGTGGAATCAAGACCACAACACTGGCCGTGCTCTTTGCAACCGCATGGAGCAGGCTCCGTGGCTTCAATAATACGGTTGTATTCAAAAGGACCGTGCCTGAAAGCCAGGTAAACAGGGCGGTTACACTCTTCATATTGGCAGTAATAACAGTACTTGGGGCTCACATGCTCCTCATGTCCGTGGGAACAAAGCTCACATATGACAGGGCGCAGGGCGAATTTCTGGCATATCTGTTTGAGGCAGTATCAGGTCTTGGAACCGTTGGACTCAGTACAGGAATCACCCCGGAGCTAGGCAGTGCTGGAAAATGCACGATGATAGCCATAATGTTTGCAGGCAGGGTCGGGCTACTCTCCATACTCTCGATACTCACCATGGCAAGGGGAAGAAACAGGCAATATCATTACTCCACGGAAAAGGTTATGATAGGTTAAAAAAATGGCAAAAAGAAATTTTGCAATCATAGGTCTTGGCAAGTTTGGCTCCTACCTGGCAAAAGAGATAGCCTCCCCTGATAATAATATCATCTGCATTGACAGAAACGAGAAGCTCGTTGAAGATATCAGCTCACATGTAACAGAGGCCGTTGTAGCAGATGCCAGAAAGCGTGAGGCACTGAAAGACCTGAACCTCGAAAAAATGGACACGGTTGTGGTGGCAGTTGGCAGCCTTACCCAGAGTGTACTTATCACCCTTTACCTGAAAGAGCTTGGGTGCAGATTCATACTGGCCAAGGCAAACGACGAAGATCATGCCACCTTGCTCTCCTTGGTCGGGGCCCACCAGGTCATCATCCCGGAAAAGGAGATTGCCAGGAGAATAGGACAAAAATTGACCATCCCCAACGTGGTGGACTTTCTCCCAATGCTCCCGGGATTCTGTCTTGCAGAGATACAGCCGCCTGATGATTTTATTGGAAAGACACTTGCCGATCTGGATCTCAGAAATACCTACAATGTCTTTGTCATCGGGATAAAATCCAAAGGGAACGATACAGTTGATCTAATGCCACATGGCGGGCACAGGATAGAAAAAGGGGAAACCCTTTATGTGCTCAGCAAAAAGGACGACCTGGAAAAGCTGACAGGGCTTGCCAGACACAGGACCTTCCTTATTTAGGCATACCCTACCGAATACTACTGTTATGCAGTAAAAGCCGTCTACAGCAAAAACATGCTGCCTGTTTTTTTATTAGCTGTTTTTCCTTCTTGTTTAATTGCCTGCAGGATAATATCCTGTTGTTGAGCTTGCATGGGAAATTACGTTACTGCAAACGCTGCCGTAAATTGCCAGCCCTTTGGCAATAACAGGGAATATAACATTTAGGAAATCAATATGTCTGTAATATTATTTGGTTATCATAACATGGGATGCAGGGCCTTGAAGGTGCTGCATGAGCTTGGCATAGAGGTCCCGGCAGTATTTACCCACAGGGACAGCCCGGGAGAAAATCTATGGTTTGATTCCCTTGCAGAGATGGCCCGCCAATATGACATTACCTGTCACTTTCCAGATAATGTCAACAAACCCGAATGGGTCGAGCTGATCAGATCTCTAAAGCCCGATGTAATACTGTCATGCTACTTCAGGCAGATGATCAAACAGGATATCCTGGATATCCCCAGGCTTGCTGCAGTCAATCTGCATGGCTCACTGCTGCCAAAATACCGTGGCAGGTGCCCGGTGAACTGGCAACTTGTATTCGGAGAAAAGATCAGCGGGGTTACTCTGCACCACATGGTTATCAAGGCAGATGCCGGCGATATCGTGGCACAGAAGGAAGTGCCGGTCGACTTTAAGGACAACGCACTGACACTGTTTCACAAGCTTGAAGACGCTGCAGAAGAAGTCCTGCGTGAATACATACCAAGGCTTCTTGATAATACTGCGCCCAGGATCAAGCAGGATCACTCAAAGGCGTCCTACTTTGGAGGCAGAAGGCCTGAAGACGGCCTGATAGACTGGAACTGGGATGCTGTCAGAATATATAACCTTGTAAGGGCTGTGACCTGGCCGTATCCGGGCAGCTTCGGTTTTGTCCAGGAAAACGGCAGGAAAATATATATCTGGGAATGTGAGCCCCTGGAAGATATGGATACAGGCAAGGCTCCGGGCACAGTGGCCATCAGGGATGGAAATTGCCTGGTGCAATCCGGAAAAGGCTGCATCAGGATCATATCCGCAACAGACAGTCCTCAGCCAATGGCTGCAAAAGGCATCACTCCGGGACTCCTTGAGGATGGCAGCCGTCTTGTAACTGGCCCCATGATAAGCTGAAACTAACCCATATAGATGCATGCCTGTCAGGTTGCCAATGCGCAAGTCGGGCAGACGAATGGAGAGGAATTTTAAATGAAGGTCTTAGTGCTTGGCGTAAACGGTTTTATAGGAAGTCACCTGGTCAGGAGGACAATAGAAGAGACTGACTGGGAAATATACGGCATGGACCTGGCCTCCGACAGGCTTGGAGACCGGGTCAATCACCCGAACGTCCATTTCATAGAAGGCGATATCTCCATAAACAAGGAATGGATCGAATACCATGTAAAAAAATGCGACCTCTGTCTTCCGTTGGTTGCCATCGCTACTCCTGCCTCGTATGTCAAGGATCCTCTTGCAGTTTTCGAGCTGGACTTTGAACAAAATCTGCGCATAGTGCGTCAATGTGCCAAGTACGGCACCCGGGTCATCTTTCCATCCACCAGTGAAGTGTACGGCATGTGCGAAGATGACAAGTTTAACGAGGACACCAGCAATCTTATATATGGTCCCATCCAGAAACAGCGATGGATATACGCCTGCGCTAAACAGATGATGGACAGGGTCATTTGGGCAATGGGAAAACACAGAGGGCTCCAGTTTACCCTGATAAGGCCCTTCAACTGGATAGGCTCCGGGCTTGACAGCCTGTCAACATACAAGGAAGGCAGCTCAAGGGTGGTGACCCAGTTCCTTGGCCATATTCTGAGAGGGGAACCGATCACCCTGGTGGACGGAGGCAGCCAGAGGAGGTGTTTTACCTATGTTGACGATGGCATTGACTGCCTGTTCGCCATCATGAAAAACGAGGATGGAAAATGCGACAGCCGTATCTTCAACATCGGCAATCCTTATAACGACTATTCCATAAGAGACCTTGCAGAGATGATCGTGGATGTCATGAAGGAATTTCCGGAACTTGAACCCCTTGCCAGCAAGGCCGAGTTCAGGGAAGTCCCGGCTGACATCTATTACGGCCCGGATTACCAGGATGTCGGGTACAGGGTGCCTGACATCACCAATGCCGGTAAAATCCTGGGATGGGAGCCCAAGGTCGGCCTGAAGGAAGCCCTGAGAAAGACAATATTATTTTACGTGGAATCCGGAGACATCGCCATTCAGGAACTTGGGAGCCCTGAAGATATCTGACAGGCAGAGAGCAGCCGTAACTGATCACAGGGTTATGTCGAGTTTTGTTGCACACCTTCCCCATTCTATAAGCGTTCACAGGGTGCCGCAGATGCAAGGCGGCGGGTGCGCAGTCGTACTCCCTGTACTTCAAGCGCCCGCCAACACAGCAGATGTGGTATCCTGTGAACGCTTACGAGCAGCCGGCCAGATCCCTGTCAAGGCATTGAAAGGCAGCCAGCCCGAAAACCATGACCTGAAGGCCTGCATTATATTGGCCGGTTTTTTTCTTGTCTCAATACTCCTGGTCCTGCCATTTCGTGATATCTACGGTTTTGAAACCAGATCCGCCCTGTTTGTAAGGGGCATGCTGGAGAATGGTCACTTGCTCGTTCCCTGCATCTATGGCAGGCCATATACTGACTATCCTCCCTTGTTCTTCCTGCTGCAATATCTCTTATCCCTGCCCGCCGGCCATGTATCAGCAGTATCCGCAGCCCTTCCCAGCGCTTTGTCAGGGACATGCATGATAGTTCTTGCATGGTGGACTGCCCGCAGGCATTCAGGCAGCATGACAGCCATTGCTTCAGCCGCCTGTCTTGCCTGCCTGCCTGAATTCTGGCTCAAATCGGAAAAGGCTACCATAGACATGCTGCTGGCCCTGGAATGCAGTGTTGCCATGGTGCTGTTCTATGAGGCGGATCTTTGCGGGAAACTCTGCTCAGCCCGGTATCTGCGCCTGGCAGGATATGCAGCCGTGCTGACTGCCGGCCTGACCAAGGGACCTGTAGGCCTGATGCTGCCGATATTTTCATGGTTCCTGTATCTTGCAGCCTGCAGGAGGATAAAGAAAATTTTCCAGCGGCTGCCGGAATGGATAACAGTCTGCCTGGCAGGCGCAGGAGCAGAGGCGCTTTTGTTTTACATGGCCGGAGGAAAAGAACTGGTGCTGCATGCTGTTTCAAGCCAGTTCCTTTCAAGGCTTGGCAATACTGCCAACAAACCATTTTACTATTATGCCTATTACCTGGCGTTGAGCTTTCTCCCTGTTGCAGCCTGGATTGGCAGCCTCATCTTCCTGAAGGCAAAAAAGCAGGGCATAACAGCTTATAACCAGAGAAAAACCCTGCCAATAGAGAACAGAAGATTTTTTCATTTCCTGCTATGCTGGGCGGCTGGCATGCTCCTTCCATTTCTACTTTCATCTTCGAGACATGGGCGTTACATACTGCCGATCTTTCTGCCTCTATCCATACTGGCTGGAATAACAGTTCAGAACCTGACAGGCAATCTGGACCGCGGACTGCTCCAAAAATTGCCTGCTTTTACCGGTTGGCTGACTGCAGGAGCCAGTGCCTGCATACTTATGGCAATGCTGTTCAGTCCCCTGACGCCCCATGCACCTGTATCAGTATTTCTGGCGCTTGCCACCCTGGCTGTCCTGGCAATGACCTTTTTTTACAAGTGGCGGATCGCTCCGGGTTTGAAATCCATATGCCTGTCAGCAATTTTTTTAATCTATGCCACTTCGTCTGTTGCCCTTATTACAGAGCCTGCCGTCTCTGCCAAAGAGTCTGCCAAAAGACTTGTAAACTGCACGGAAAAGGCCCTTCAGCCCGGAGAAAAAGTGATCTTGTTCAAGATAAAACCGGACAAGAACGGTCTCAAGTATGCACTTTTCAGCAAGGCCTATCCTGACAGGCTGCTTTTTGTGCATACCCGGGAGATACGGGATATCCCCCTGCCATTTATCCTAGTTGGCAAAGAAAAAGACATCCCTGCCCTGCTGCCTCATGCCACGCCATTCAGGATCACCCCTCTATGCAGGAGAATGATTCATGGCAAAACCTATAGATCTGTAGGGATATCACAGTCAAGTTTTTGACTTTTTTTGTCCGTACACTGATTTAATCTATTGCGGAATGGATGCGTCCATCAGGGCTTGCATCCTGCTCAATGCCTTGATCTTTCAAAACGCGGCCCATATTATAATCAAAGCCCATACCAAGACAATGATATCCATGTCAGTAATGTTTTTACAAATAAATATATGCGAGCGTCATGTATCCTTATGTCTTAACTGTCTAAAAACTCAGGAATTTATGGAATCTCAAATCTACAACGGCCATAATTGAAATATGAACAGGCTGAGGGTAATCCCGCTCCATTGTCCTGGTATCCAACGAATTTCGACATGCTAAACTATAATAACTGGCCTGCGCGGTGTGCAGTTACTTTCCAAAAATAACACAGCCTCAAAGGAGAAGTGACGATATTTGTCATCATGAGACAATTATGGCACAAGTCATGCTTTACACATCTTTTGAACTCTGAAAGCCGGGTTGGAATGCGGATATAACAGGTCGCACCTCAGGGTTCACTGGGAGGAACATTAGGGCTATATAAAAATCACATCTTCTGGAAGAACTCGTTGAGGCTTTGAGAAAAATGGCGAGAACCAGCACTGCAGTTAGACTGAAAGATTACACCGAAGAATTTTTTGGAGAGGGGAAAACACTCACAACTGACAAGCGGGAACAGCTGATACTGAAATATGCACCTCTTGTCAACTACGTGGCTAGTAAGCTGGCAGGCAGGCTTCCACCGCACATCCTGCAGGAAGATCTAATAGGTCCTGGAATCATAGGCCTTATTGACGCTGTCGAAAAATTTGATCCCAACAAAAAAATAAAGTTCAAAACATATGCGGAATTCAGGATAAGGGGAACCATGCTAGACGAACTCCGCCAGTTGGACTGGATTCCAAGGTCGGTCAGAAAAAAGGCCGCTGAGATCGAAAAAGCCCGCGAGAAACTGGAAAAAAAGCTGGAAAGGATCCCTGAAGATGAAGAGATAGCAAAAGAGCTCGGCCTCAGCCTGCCGCAATACTATAAACTGCTGGACAAGGCCAAGGGAGTAACCTTTCTTGATATTGAGACCATCAGAAGATGGATGCCGGACGCCAACGATGAAGATCTCTTCGACCTGATTGCCGACGACAATGGAAGTGATCCTTTTGAATGTTTTAACCTGACAGAGGTAAAAGAAATCGTTGTAAAGGCCATAAAGACCCTGCCCGAAAAGGAAAAACTCGTGGTTTCACTCTATTATTTTGAAGAACTTACCATGAGAGAAATAGGGGAAATCATGGGTTACACGGAAAGCAGGATATCCCAAATGCATACCAAGGCCGTATTGAGAATAAGATCCTATCTCTCGGAAAAATTTACCAGGGAAGAGATATCCGAATTCAAGGCAATACTGTTGTAAAAAAATGGTGCCGGTAGTAGCCACAAGGTATGGACAGCTTTTGAGACAAGGCATTCTCTTGTCTGGATAGAATCCTTGCAAACAGCATGATTGAGATACAGACCTTCCAACATAAGGAGAGGCGGCTATGGCCGAGAAGGACTTTGTTGATTTGCTCTCAGGTGCTGTCTGTGATCGCCTTGATACCGCACTGATATCTTGTAAGACTAGATCGTATATCTTACTGTTATAATTTAAAATTTCGCTGATCTTTATTAACTCTTTCGCCTTGAGGCGGTCAGGGATTGCCTCTGCCAGGGACGGGAAATGGTGAAATGAATCGCTAAAAATGGCACTTCCCAACAGGCGATTTCCTCTCTTAAAATCAAATAATTACCTCTTTATGGATGGATACCAGCTACATTGGCAACCGTCCTGACTTTCTATTTGTTCAGACTAACTGTTTGCCTCTTAAATATCAGCATCAGTATTTCTTATCTTCCTACTCTTATTCATTATGATCCCTCTCGTGCTGTTTCCTCTTGCGTTTCCTCTTGTAAGGAGTTATTTACCTCTGCACAATTTTGGAGTGAGATCATCTTAAGTTTGTGCAAAAAATAAGAAGCATATTTTAGTCGCATGCTTTACCAGTAAGTGGTAAATAATTTTATACGCTGATTGAAGATTGACTGCATTAAGAAAATATTAACTATTGATGTATTTCGGCCTGTCCGGGAATGACAGCTTTGGAAACGTTTCACAAAGCTGTAGAAATTGACGTTCTCATAAACAGTCAGCATAATGAGCTATGGCTCAAAATACTATAAAAGGTTAGATAGTCTATCTTATCCCGGAAAACATATATACCCAAATTTCAACATATCTGGGCTTGTATAATATGTCGACTTTTCAATGAACCCCTATGAGGTGCGACAAAGGAACAATCGAGAATGGAGAAGAGGGAAGTTCAAAGCCATAACGTAAGCGAGAAAAGAAAGGCTGTTTTTCAACCCATTGAACTTGCCATTCAACGACGACGTCTGGCCGGAAAACGAACAGACTTTTTCGAAGAAACATTTCCTGCCCGCAAGGCATATTCCGAAGAGCTCAAGCGAGATCTTGATGAGATTATGCAGGCCATCATTGAGGAAAAGTCCATGGACAAGGTGCTGTCGCTGCTTGGCACCAAGTATGCCATTGAGAGGACTCTGCTGGCAGAGGAAAGAAATATCATGGCCGAAGAGCGAAATCTGCTTGGTGAAAAACGCACTCGCAGGTCTCAGATCAGAACGGAACTGGCTGAAAAACGGAGCGGACTTGCCAGAATCCGGACGCTCTTGGCGAGAAACCGTTCCTTTTTGGCTGAAAAACGCACTACTATGGCACAGCAGCGGACTACGCTGGCTAAGGCTCGGACCCATCTGGCCTTTATCAGGACAGGAGTAGCCCTGCTGGCACTGGGCAGCGCTCTGACCCGTTACTTTAGTCTCGGCTGGTGGACTATCATGGACGTCAGTATCCTGATTTTGGGCATTATCATGGTTGGCATGGGAATTTATTTTTATCTACCAACCAGAAAAGAAGAGGTACGGCTAATTGATATTATGCGCCAGAAAGAAGAAGAGTTGATGCGGCGTAAACCTCGTATTCTGGTCCTGGATAATGATTTGGCGGTCTGTAAAATGTTAAAGGTCTACCTTGAAAAGGCCGGATACGCAGTAGAAGCCTTTACGAATCCCCATGTGGCCAAACAACGGATCGAGGCTAGCCAATTTGATGTTATTATAACAAATTTTATGATGGAGGGAATAACCGGAGTTGAAATTCTTCAGCTTGTCAAACGGATTTCGCCACATACAAAGGTCATCATGATTACCCGTATGAAGGAAGACTTTCTTGAAGATATCAAAGGAGAGCTTTTCGCATACTTTTTCAAACCTGTTGACATCAAAAAATTGTTGGCAAGCGTAAAGCAAGCAGTTGAAGAACGAATATTAGTATAGGAGAAGGTAGACAATGATCAGATTATGGAAGTCTCTGCAGCGTGCCAAAAAGGCCAAAGAGACAAATGCAGAACAGCTCATTCGGGAAAAATATGAAGCATTCTTGACCATATTGACAGAAAATTCCCACGGCCTTGAGCTGATGACGGAACTGGAAAAAGATCTTCTTGAGAACCGCCTTATCAGCATTCCATATCTGAAAAATATGGTGAAAAATCTGTCCAAAAGCGTTTTCAGTGTTATTGACAATCTGGAACGTTTGTCTGGAAGCAGGTATATCGCGTTAAACGATATATATGAAAATATTGACCGTGAAATCAGGACGATACTTACTGGCAGCAAGACGCCGGTTTACACTCCTCTTGTCATCCCCATGAATGATATCCATTGCATCCATATCGACAAGGTCGGCAGCAAGATGGCCAATCTTGGTGAACTGCGGAATCGCTATAATATCAACGTTCCTGATGGCTTTGCTTTGACAACCTGCGCATATACATATTTCGCAGAATACAATGACCTTCCCAGACGAATCGGCCGCATCCTTACAGATCTTGATTTTGCCAACAGCCAGCAACTCCTTCAAGCTGAAAAAGAGATTAAATCCGTGATATTAGAAGCAGTAATTCCTCCTGAAATAGAGGACGCCGTTCACAAGATCAGTAAGAAATTAGAACAGAAGCACGGGCGGAAGATGTACTGGGCCGTGCGCAGCAGCGCCATTGGCGAGGACCTGGAAAATACCTTTGCAGGCCAGTTTTCGAGTATTCTTAACGTGCCCACTGATCAACTGCTGGAGAAATACAAAGAGGTAGCTGCCAGTAAATACAATGCCCGCAATATGCTTTATCAGCGAATGAAGGACATTCGGTCGGATGATGTCAATATGAGTGTCGGTATCATAGAAATGGTTCGGCCAATTTCCTCCGGTGTTCTCTATACAGTTGAACCCATGAGACCTGATTCTGAAGAAATCGTTGTTTCCGCCGTATGGGGCCTGGGACAGCTGCTGGTTGAAGGGGTCACCTCTGCAGATATGTTTGTCCTGAAAAGAGAACCAGGTTTTCCTCTGGTCAAGGAAGAAATTGCCCATAAGGAAATGTGTCTGAAATTGCTGGAGTCCGGAGGAGTTCAGCATGATATGTTAAGCAAGACTGATCGTGATAAGCCCTGTCTTAACCAGGAACAGTTACAGCTTCTTGGAGAAACCGGGCTCAAGATAGAAAAGTATTTCGATGCACCCCAAGATATTGAATGGTGTTTTGACCAGAATGGCGATCTGATGATAGTCCAGACCCGACCGCTCCATGTCCTGGATCATGCCTACCGGCATCAGCTGAAGTCGCCGGTAACTGCACCGATTATTGCCCGTAATGGACGGGCGGTCGCAGGTGGCGTCGGGGCTGGCCCAGTATGTAAGGTAACTGACATTCATGAAATATTAACCTTCCCTGAAGGTAATATTATGGTGCTGAAACATTCGTCACCACGTTTTATCGGGGCCTTGAACAAGGCAGCCGCCGTTGTCATCGAAAAAGGAAACCGTACCGACCATATGTCTTCCGTAATTCGAGAACTCAACGTGCCCTGTCTTGTGAAACTACCAGAAATCTTTAGCATCCTAAAAAATGGGCAGGAAATCACAGTTGATGCCACAGAGGGAATCATTTACAAAGGCCGAGTCACTGAACTTCTTGAAGCAGATGATACAGCCGTAAAAAATCCGTCCGTCAATGTAGAACAAACCGAATCTCACTGGCTGCTTTCAGAAATAGCTGAATATATCTTTCCTCTGCATTTAACCGATCCTCGGGTGAGCGATTTCCGAGAAAGCGCCTGTAAGACATGGCATGATATACTGCGGTTCTGTCATGAAACCGCCCTGAATGAAATTTTCCTTTTAAAGCAAAAGGGCAAAATCAGCACCATAAAAAATATCTACCAGGTTGTCACGGACCTGCCCTTCAGGCTGTTTCTCTTTGACCTCTTTGGCAGCACGGTTCAGGGCACTCAGGGCAAAAAGATTAAACCCGAACAGGTGACTGCACTCCCCTTTCGTGAACTTTGGAAAGGCATGACAGCATCGGACGTTACCTGGAATGGGCCGGAACAACAGATGGGAGCCAGGGATTTGCTGTCGGCGATGACACGGACTACTGCCCTTGAAAGCAAGGTAGAAGACGCGAAAAGCTACGCTGTTGTTACTCCTGAATACCTCAATCTGAACCTGAGCCTGGGCTACCATTATGTGACCCTGGATTGCTACATAGCCGACGATCCTTACAACAACTACATCACTCTTTCCTTTAAGGGAGGAGCTGCCGATACCAAAAGAAGGCGGTTGAGAGTCCTCTTTATCGCTGAAATTCTGCAACCGCTTGGTTTTGATGTGACGGTGAAAAATGATTTTTTGAAGGCCAGAATCAAGGCCGAGGACAGAGATAAACTACTACGGATAATCTATGAGTTGGGACGGATGTTTGCCGTGACCAGACTGTTGGATGTGGCCCTTAAAGATAAAAAGATGGTCGAGAAATGTGCCAAAAGATTCCATGAGCGCAAACCCCTGTTTGGGTGAGGGGGAGGTGATCCTACCCCGGAATTGTGCAGAGGTAGATAGTGTCCATCCAGGAATGTACTGAAC
>JALWYO010000101.1 GCA_026992735.1 Deltaproteobacteria bacterium | reverse complement strand
CCTTATCAAGGGAGAGGTCCGTAATGCAGTGAATGTGCCTTCTGTAAGCGCCGAAACCATGAAGGTACTGGGGCCGGTGCTCAATCTTGCTGATAAGATGGGGGCATTCCTGGCGCACTTGGTCAAAGGGCCATTCAAGAGGGTGGAAATATCCTATCAGGGAGATCTGGCGGATATTGATACGGCTCCTGTTACTATTTCCATTCTCAAGGGCCTTTTGGCCCCGGTTCTCAGGGAAGATGTCAATTTTGTCAATGCCCCGGTGGTTGCCAAGGACAGGGGTATCAAGGTCGTGGAATCAAAGAGCGAAACCTGTGAGAATTTCAATAATCTCCTGGAGGTCAAGGTTGTCAGCAGTGAGGATGAAAACACGCTTGCAGGCACCATCTTCGGAAAAACCGAGCCCAGGCTGGTGCGCATCAACAAATTTACCTTGGAGGCTGTGCCTGAAGGGCATATGCTGCTTATCTACAACGAAGACCGCCCTGGTGTTATAGGCAGGGTTGGCACTACCTTGGGCGAAGGCCGTATTAATATAGGCCGCATGCAGGTGGGGCAGGACCCGGAGCACCACAGGAACGTGATACTGCTTACAACAGATGTGCCTGCTCCAAAGGAAGTCCTTCAGAAACTCAAGGAACAGGATGGTGTATCCAATGTTATTTCTGTGGAACTATAAACCGGTTAAGATGGCAATAGGCCTGTAAAGAACAAGGCCTTTCTTAATAATAAACATGGAAGGGGCAGCTGATTTTCAGCCGCCCCTTTGTTTTTCCTTTCCATTAACTACAGAGGTATATCCAGTAATGAAGGGAGGCATGGAAACCGTTTTTCTCTGCCCTGAAAGTTTCTTTTGGCACTGAAAATTTTCCAGGTATGTTTTCAGCAATTTTCCGCACTTCGCTCTCGTTTATGTTGTAGCGTTTCATCAGGTCTCGGCTGTTCAGTGGCAGTGGAAGCGCCCGTGCCACTTCATGGACCTGCCAGCCTTCGTCATTCAGGGTTTTGCAAAGAGATTTTACGGTTGGATACCACTTGCCGGTTCCCATCATCCTGTATAGTTCATTCAGGCAGTTCGCTTCTTCCTGGTCCTGAAATGATGCAGTCTGGTGGATGAAAAATTCTCCCGGCCTTGTCTGGGCACGAATGTGCCTTAATACAGGTGCCAGGCCGTCTTTCCCAAAATAATGCAGCACAGAACGCATGATGAACATGCATTTTGCTTTTGATCCGCCAGCCTCAATGACATCTCTTGAGAAGGAATCCACCGAGCCTTTTATGCATGATATTCCGGCATTTCTTGCCTGTTCAAGCTGGATATCAGAGGCATCCAGATCCAGCAAGAGCATTTTGCAGCCGGGATTGAGAGCAAGGAATTGGGAAAGGATATAACCGGTGCCGCCACCCAGATCAATAACCAGGTCCGGCCTGGATCTGTCGGCATATTCTTTTATCTTTTCGATAAAGGGTTCGGCAACAACGGGGTTTGAAAAATAACCTCCATGAAGCCTGTTCCAGGACTTTCCCTGTATGCCTTTCTCTCTTTTTATCTCGGTTATTGCACTGTTACCCATGTTCCGGCGTATCTGCTTCACGGGAATGCACTATCCCGGATTATCTCAGCAATCTTTAAACAGACAGGTGCCTGCCTGCTGATAGTGTTTTTTTTGGTTGCTATGGTTGAAATTCAGGCTTGCTGCATTTTCAATGCAGGCACCTGGGATTGGCATGAACGATTATCTGCCAGCCGTGATCTGTTTTCAGCCATGCGGTCAACCGCGGGGAAGGCTTGGCAGCCAGGTTCTTACCTGCGATAGTCTCTGATACTGATACTGTATAAGTGACAATCATAACCGGCCCTGCATGAGTTTCTCTGAAGTTGTCAAGGACATAAGGCTTCATGTGAAGACCCTTGATGAGCTCAATTTCTTCCTGACGGTTACGAGCGCCATCTGCATGTATGGACTGGAACCCGGGTGCCATCATTGCTTCTAATGCCTTTATGTTCTCTGTTTTCATATCAGTCCAGAATTGACGCACCAGTTTTTCGCCAAGGCCCGTATCAGGATATGTCTCCCCGGCTATTGAAATGCCTTGAGTCATGACCATTAACCCCATCAATGCATACATTATGCTTTTTACGGTCTTCATCATCATAATATCCCCCTTTTGAACTGAACTTGAAATATGTATTTCTATTTTTTCACAATTATCTTTCAACATTTCTGATTGTTGCTGCCTGGCTGTGGGCAAGATCGGCCTTGTAAAAATCAGGATTGTGCGGGAGCAGGATTGATAATTCAGATATGGAATCGACCTCGAGTACAGCATGCTCCACCTGGAATTTCAGCACATGGCCGCCTGCATTTTTCTGCTTGTTGATAAAATGAAGGTGGTATCCAGGGACATTTATCCCTTGTATCCATGGAGGTGAGATAAAGCCGACAATGGTGCCCTCAACGTCTTTGATGTGAAATATTGCCTCGTCTTTAACAACATCTTTCAGTGGAGGAAAGGGCCTGTGCTGACGCTTAACACTCCTGGTGGTCACGGATTTGAACAACCCAGTTATCTTCACTGCGTAAAAAATATTACGTGTAGGGAGCAAGGGTTTTAAAAAGGTTTTAAGACCCGGATAGTCCATGCCTGGCGTAAGGGTGAATGTCTTGTCTGTATTGAAAAAGGTAACCACGGCAAAAGGGATGCCTGTAGAGTCTGAAGGTTCTAATGGATGACCATTGTAGGGTACCTGATAGACATGGCCATCTACGAATACCATTTCCCCGTCGAGCCCGTTGAATGTGCCGAGTCCAAAATTACCATAGCCCTTGAGTTGATGAATGGTGACATGACCATCGTAGATGCCTGCAAGCAGTGCGTTTAATGTGGATATCTGGGTTACCCTGTCAGGATGCTGACCAGCATATCCTGGAATAGTCAGCGCCCAGAACAACATGAGGAACAGGTGGAATAAAATCTTTTTCATTACCCACCTCCTTTGTCTTTTTTAGCGTTATGACTATTAGGTTTTACTGAGGCACGAAATCAACAGTGAGGTCACGCAGGTTTCAAGTAAGCATCAAAGTCCGGTTGCCACTATATGATCGGATCTACAGGTCACGCTCCATCCATTCAAGACGAGTAAAGTGGTAAAATCATCAGCTATCAGAAGAGGACCCTTGATAGCTTTTGCTTCAGGCATGTCAGACCGATGTACTACGGGAATACGCCTGTAACCATTCTCAAATAAGATATCCACCTCAGTGCTTATATATCTCTTTCGGCATCTTTCTGTTTCGGGATTAATGTTTTTATCTTTGGGAAAAATGAGTGAGGTATGCTTTCTAAGCAGCTTCAGCCTTGCCCTTACCACAGTAATTTCTATGGGAGTGCCTGAAGGCATCCGGTATCCATAGAGTCTCTCATGCTCTTTGTGAAACCGTGCCTGCCACTGCCCGTCAAAGGGCGTCATGATTTCAAAGGATTGCCCCTTGTACCTTGCATCCAGGGAGCGTTCCACCTGGAAGTCGTCCTGCCGGGAATCGGTTAAGCGGGCATGGTCTTTCAGGCGATGTTCCAGCTTTCTGAAGGCAATCTTGAGACGCCCTGTAATGTCCTGGCTGGTATCAAGGAAGACGCCAGAAGAACCTTCGAATATCATGTCAGAGCCTGCCATGCCGCAGGCTGAGAACACTCCTGCCATGGCAGGAATTATAACTGTCTTTATACCCAGTGCCCTGACAACTTCCAGGCAGTGGAGGCCCGCAGCGCCACCAAAGCTGACCAGTGCGTAATCCCTCGGGTCCATGCCCCGTTCCAGGGACACGGCCCGTATGGCCTGTATCATGTTGACATTGACCAGCCTGATTAT
>JALWYO010000100.1 GCA_026992735.1 Deltaproteobacteria bacterium | reverse complement strand
GTGAATTTACCTTTGTAACATTTAAAATTTTCTTTCTAATTTTTATATTAATATTCATCTGTTTTGATGTAGCCTTAGCTGCGTCATACCACGGTTACAGTTCTCTAACTGTTCCCGAAGGCAGTACCAGTTCCACGTTGAGTGTCGATGTCTTACATGATATGGCAACTCGTTTTTCTGGTTGGTGGTATGACAAGGAAAAACCAGGAACCGGAATAGCCATGGAAATACAAGGACAAAACATCTTCCTGGCATGGTTTGTATTTAATGAAAAGGGTTACACTACCTGGTATACGGCCTATGGAACATTGACTAACGAAAATTCCTGGACAGGAGAATTGCAGAAATGGACCGGTTGGTCATTCCCTGGGCCCTATTCACCTCCCGTCAGTCAAGTGTCTGGCAGCATTAGCCTGAACTTCAACAAGGGCGCCACTAACAGGATAGACATGAGTGCTACTGTTGACGGGAAGAGTTCTGTGGCAAATTTGACAAATTTCATGGATGACTTTTCCCCTGGCGCCCCTCATTCGCCAAATATTACCGGCTGGTGGTGGGATCCTTCTTACAACGGCATGGGATTTTTCCTTGATGCCCAGGGGAACAACATGGCAATGGTATGGTACAATTACAGGTCTGACAGGAGCCCAAGATGGTGGACTTCAAATGGTGACTTTTCAAACGGTGCAACTAATTACTATGGACACCTTGATGGCTGGATGTGGGGTCAGTGCCCAGGCTGTCCCTATAATCCCCCTACTATAATCCCCAACACCGCAGGCGATATAAGTATTGTCTTCCTGGATGATTCCCACGCCACTTTAACAGCGGGAACTACTGTTATAAACATCGAACGATTCAACTTTTAAGTCTTCTCCTCGGCAAGCAAACATGATCAAGGCAGGGCTTGCTGATGCCCTGCCTGTCATTGACTTGCAATCCCTCATCTCAGTTTTTGCTGTTGAGCCTGGCTATGATTATCCCTGCCTCATAAAGAAGATAGAGCGGCACGCCCATCAGGGCCATGTTGACCACGTCAGGAGTAGGCGTGAGCACTGCCGCAAGGATGGCGATTACGAGTATTGCATATCGCCTTGCCCTGCTGAAGGTGGAATAATGGCACACCCCCAGCCTGCACATGACTGTCATGATAAGCGGAATTTCGAAAATCAGGCCGAATCCAAGCAGGAAAAGCCCAGTAAAACTGACGAACTTGCCCACGCTTATCACCGGCTTTATCACATCAGACTGGTATCCAAGCAGGAAATTTATACCAAAGGGCAGGGTAACGAAAAAACAGAAAGAAGCACCGGCATAAAACAACAGCATGGCGGATATCACAAAGATGCTGGCAAACAGCCGGGTAAGGTGGAAAGTTGCTACCATGACCTGGGCAATCCGCCACAGTATCCACGGAGTCAGCACCATTATGGCAAGAACACTGGAAATCTTCAGCAAAGCCAGCACCGGCTCCATAACCCCGAAAAAAGCCAGTTTCTGGTCCAGGTCTATCTGGAGAAACAGCAAGATGTCTGGAGCATACCAGTAGAAAAGGAACGTCAGGCAGAAAAATGCTATGGCAAGCTCCAGGATGAACTTCCTGAACCTGACGAGAAAAATTACAAGCTTTCTGGCCGGGTAATCGTCATTACCGGTTTCCCGGCCTTGAGCTGTTGCTGATGTCTCAGGGTTCATAAGCCCTTAAACCGCGCACAAACTATGTAATTTCTCAACTTAGCGGTTATCACGTGATTAGTTAGCCGGAGTTATTGTCTAGGCTGCTATTCAGAGGACATTCTCCCTGATATAGTCCACGGCATTCCTGAACATTGCAATGCCTGCTCCTTCTTCTCCGGGGAAACTCTTCCTGGTCCACTGAGGATGATTGGTAAAATGATGATAGGCCTCTGGATGGGGCATCAGGCCCATTAGCCTGCCGGTTGGATCACATATTCCTGCTATTGCCAGTTCAGATCCATTGGGATTCGCAGGATAGGCCATGGCCGGCTTACCCGTATCCGCGTCTGTATATTGCAGGGTGATGAGTCCCTGATCTTCAATCTTCTGGATAATATCCTGGTCCATGCCGATAAACTTTCCTTCTCCATGCCGGATGGGCAGCTCTATCGTGTCAATGCCCCTGGTGAATATGCAGGGGGATGAGCTGTTGGCCCGGCATGTAACCCACCTGTCCTCAAACCTGCCGGAATCGTTATAGGTAAGGCTGACAACCCTGCTCTCGTAGTCCCTGTCAAGGCCAGGGAGCAGGCCGGTCTTGACCATTAGCTGGAAGCCGTTGCAGACCCCGAGAATAAGGCCGCCCTGGTCCACGAACTGCAAGACCTGGTCCATAAGCCTCTGGGAGGTGCCCGCTATCCTGGCATGCCTCAACCTGTGAGCGCCAGCCTGTGCTGCCCCCATATTATCGCCGTCCAGAAAACCTCCAGGCAGGTTGAGAAAGTGATAATCCGTTATGCTGACACTTCCGTCCAGTATGTCGCTTAGATGAACTATGTCCACCTGGTCTGCGCCTGCCACAACGCAGGCGTGAGCCATCTCTCTCTCGCAGTTTGTACCGTAACCCGTAGTAACAATTGCCTTTACCTTGCCTGCCATGGTTTACTCCAAGGGAAATTTTTAAGGCCGTAAAGCCCGTGTTAAAAAGAGTGATGAGAAAGACTAACGCATTGAAGAAACAGGGGCAATACCTTCGACACAAGTCTCCCTATTGCAGCATTGATATTACGGGATACAATGACATTTATAAATCACCTGCAGAGCAAGGAGTAAAACCTGAATGACCGGACAGGAAATAGTGGTAGTAATCACTACATGCGATCACAGAGATGATGCAGACCGGCTGGCTTCTGATGTTGTTCGTAAAAGGCTTGCAGCATGCGCCCAGATCTCAGGTACCATCACCAGCTACTACTGGTGGAAGGACACCATGGAAGAGGCAGAAGAATGGCAGATCAGGATGAAAACAACGGCAGCAGGATACCAGCGCCTGGAGACATTTATAAAGGAGCATCATCCCTATGAGCTGCCCCAGATCATAGCCTTTCATGCAGACAAGGTGCTGCCGGAGTTCAGTCAATGGGTTGCAGAAATGGTTGAAAAGCATTAATTTCCTCAGAATTTTCCCCATAGGATGGTGATCAGATAATGAAAATCCAAAAGGCCATGGACCTGAATTTTGAAAAATCAGACGGCCTCATCCCTGTAATAGCCCAGGACTTTGAAACCGGGCAGGTACTCATGCTTGCCTACATGAACAAAGAAGCATGGGAAAAGACCATGGAGACCGGCAAGGTGCATTACTGGTCCAGGTCAAGGCAGAAACTCTGGCTCAAGGGCGAGACCTCAGGTCATGTCCAGGTGCTTAAAGAGGCATTTGTGGACTGTGACCTGGATACGGTGCTGGTCAAGGTAGAACAGAAGGGCGGGGCAGCATGTCATACCGGCCACAGGAGCTGCTTCTTTAACCGGGTGGCAGACGGCGAGCTAAAGCCTGAAGGAGACCTGGTCTTTGACCCAAAGGAGATATACGGAAAGTGAACAAGCTGAAATTTGGAATACCAAAGGGAAGCCTTGAAAAGGCCACCATGGAACTGCTGGCAAAGTCCGGATGGCGCATAAATGTACATCACAGGAGTTATTTTCCTGACATCGATGATCCTGAAATTGCATGCAGTATCTGTCGTGCCCAGGAGATGTCGAGATACGTGGAAAACGGCACCCTGGACGTGGGCATAACCGGCCTGGACTGGATACTCGAAAACGAATCCCGGGTGGTAACGGTTGCAGACCTGATATACTCCAAGGTCAGCAGGAAACCTGCCAAGTGGGTCCTGGCCGTGCCTGCAGATTCCAAGTGCAGGACAGCCCGGGACCTGGAAGGCAAAAAGATTGCCACCGAGCTGGTCAACTTCACCAGGCGTTACTTCTCGGACCTGGGGGTAAATGTGGACGTGGAGTTTTCCTGGGGGGCCACCGAGGCCAAGGTAGTGTCCGGTCTGGCAGATGCCATTGTGGAGGTCACTGAAACGGGCTCCACTATCCGTGCACACGGCCTTGTGATAATAGAGGAGCTCATGGAGTCCAATCCCAAGCTCATAGCCAATGAACAGGCATGGAAAGATCCCTGGAAAAAGAAAAAGATAGAGCAGATATCCGTTCTCATGCAGGGAGCCCTCAGAGCAGACAGGCTGGTTGGTCTCAAGATGAACTGTCCGAAAGACGTGGTCAGGGAAGTAGTCTCCCTGCTGCCCAGCCTCAATGCGCCCACAGTTTCTCCCCTGTTTGATGCAGACTGGGTATCCATTGAGACGGTGATAAACGAAGGCCATGTCAGGGAACTCATTCCGAGGCTTCAGGATGCCGGTGCCCAGGGTATAATAGAGTATTCTCTCAACAAGGTCCTGTAGTATCCTGTCCTAAATGCCAGGGGCTGTGCCAGGTATAAAGAAAGTAGAATTCATTAAGAGCGTCTTCTCAATCAAGGACCTCCCGGATGAAACAATGCCGGAAATCGCCTTTGCAGGCAGGTCTAACGTGGGAAAATCATCTCTGCTCAATGCCATTATCGGCAGAAAGAAACTGGTAAAGGTCAGCAGCAGACCGGGATTTACCCAGGCGCTTAATTTCTTTTTGATAAATAACGCGGCATTTTTCGTGGACCTGCCTGGCTACGGCTATGCCAAGGCACCCAAGAATGTCATCAGAAAATGGCAGGTACTGGTAGAAGGCTATCTCCAGAAACGACGGTCTCTCAGAGGCGTTGTCTGCATCTTTGATATAAGACGCAACCTGGACGATCTTGACCTGAACCTGGTAGAATACCTGCAGTTCATGAAGATTACCCCCTGGGTGGTATTCAACAAGGCGGATAAACTCTCTGCCAACAAGATACGGGCAAGCCTTGACAGGGCAAGTCTTCTGCTTCCCGTGAACATCCCGGGGCCGTGGGTGGTCTCCGCCAAGACAGGAAAGGGCGTAGAGGAACTCGTAAAATCCGTAATCCTTCCCAACATACAGTGAACCAGAAAAGGCGCTGCTCAACAGGTGACACTGCAGAGATGCCTGGGCAGACACCCATGCTCAAGCAGTACCTGAAGATCAAGGAACAGTATTCGGACTGCATACTGTTTTACAGAATGGGTGACTTCTACGAGATGTTCTTCGATGATGCAGTCACTGCATCCAGGATACTGGAAATTACACTGACCTCCAGGGATAAGAAGAAAGAAAACCCCGTACCCATGTGCGGCATACCCTTTCATGCAGCTGAAGGATATATCACAAAGCTGGTCAGGGAGGGCAAAAGGGTTGCCATATGCGAGCAGATTGAGGACCCGAAACAGGCCAAGGGGCTGGTCCAGCGAGAGGTGGTCAGGGTTGTCACACCTGGGCTGATAACCATAGACGGCGGCCTGGAATCCAAGGAAAACAACTTCCTGGCATCTGTCGCCAGGGCCGCATCCGGCAAATCCCTGGCAGTTGCATCCATAGATATCTCTACAGGTGAATTCCGTGTTACCACTGCCCGGGATCAGGATACTCTGCTTGGAGAACTTTTCCGCATCAACCCAAGAGAGCTGCTCCTGCCTGAATACCTTTCTGACAGCAGCCTGATCACTCGAATAAACCAGGCTGTCTCGGGCATATACATAAGCCAGAGGCCTGACGCATGGTTCGATCAGGCCAGGGGAGAAGAAGTGCTGAGGGAACACTTCGGAGTGCTGACCCTGGACGGCTTCGGCTTGACTGGCATGCCGGAAGCCGTATGCGCTGCAGGGGCACTCATGGTCTATGCCAGGGAAACCAGGCAGGGCAGCGTAGACCACGTTGGCACCATTACCCCTTACAGCCTGGAAAAATACCTGAAGCTTGATGAATCCACGGTGCGCAACCTGGAGCTGGTCGCCAGCAGCATAGACGGCTCCAACAAGGGGAGCCTGCTGTCCGTCCTGGACCGGACGGTTACCGCCATGGGTGGACGGATGCTCAAAAAAATGCTGCTCTATCCATTGACATCCCTTGAAAAAATAGAAGCCAGGCTTTCATGCGTTCAGGATATGCTCAACTCCCGCCAGGAATGTGCTGAGATAAGGCATCTCCTGAAAGACATTTACGATATGGAACGCCTGCTAGGCAAAGTGGCAATGCACCGTGCCAATGCCAGGGATCTGCTGGCATTGAAGGCGTCCCTGGCAGCCATCCCAGGTATCAGGAATATTGTATCCAGGATACTCTCCACTCCTGATACAGGCAGCAGCTATTTAAAGAAACTGCTCTCTCAACTGGACCCTCTGGAAGATGTCTGTTCTCTGATAGAGGCTGCCATGCGGGAAGACAGCTCTGCACACATGCGGGAAGGTCACTTTATAAAGAAAGGCTATAATCCTGAACTAGATGAGCTGCTGGACATCCAGGAAAACGGCAGGGCCTATATTGCACGGATAGAGACTGTGGAGCGGGAACGCACAGGCATCTCCAGCCTCAAGATGGGCTACAACCGGGTATTCGGTTATTATATCGAAGTCCCCAGAAGACGGAGCACAGAAGTACCTGACGACTACATCCGTAAACAGACCCTTGTATCTGCAGAAAGATATATAACCCCTGAAATCAAGGAGATAGAAGCCAAGATACTCAACGCTGAAGAGAGGCGGGTGGAGCTGGAAATGGAGATATTCAGGGCGCTGCTCAAGACCATTGCTTCTGAAGGCCACAGGATAAAGGCCACTGCCTCGTGCCTCTCGGAGCTGGACGTCTTTGCTGCCCTGGCACATGTGGCAGAGACCAGCAATTTCACAAGGCCTTCGGTCAATACAGGCGATACCATCTCCATCAAGGCGGGCAGGCACCCGGTAGTGGAAAAAAATCTCCAGGAAGGAACGTTTGTGCCGAATGACGTGGAGCTCAACCACTCTGACAGCCAGCTTCTATTGATAACCGGCCCCAACATGGCGGGCAAATCCACTATACTCCGGCAGGTAGCGCTTATTGTCCTCATGGCCCAGATGGGCAGTTTCGTACCTGCAGACAGTGCTGAAATAGGCATAACAGACCAGATATTTACAAGGGTAGGGGCTACAGACTACCTGGCCAGGGGCCAGAGTACCTTCATGGTGGAGATGAGTGAGACAGCCAATATCCTTAATAATGCCACATCAAGAAGCCTGGTCATACTGGACGAAATAGGCAGGGGCACCAGCACCTATGACGGCCTTTCCATAGCCTGGGCTGTATCAGAACACCTGCTGTTCAAGGACGGTAACGGCGTGAAGACCATGTTTGCCACTCACTATCATGAGCTCACGGCCCTGGGCAAAAGGCACAAAAAGGTCCGTAACATGCACGTCGAGGTAAAGGAATACGACAACAGGATATATTTTCTCCATACGTTGAAGGATGGAGCAACAAGCAAGAGCTACGGCATACAGGTCGCCGCCCTTGCGGGCGTGCCTTCTGAAGTCATAGACAATGCCGGGAAATTGCTGCAGGAAATAGAGCGCAAGAATAGGCTGGCCCCGTCTTCAGTGCCGTCTGCTGCTGTAAAAGAGGGGGAATGCAAGCTGGTCGTGCAAAAAACACTTCCCCTTGCGGTTGACAATTGTGACACAATAAGACAAAAGTTGTTGGACATAAGCATAAATAACATCACCCCTCTCGAGGCCCTTAATATCTTGGACAAGCTCTGTAAAGAAGCCAGAAAGGAACACTGATTTCATTGGAATCCATCCGACACATGACCGGCCCTGAGAATATCTGCGGGCCACAAAAGAAGGCTTCCCATAACAATAGACATGGCCGGTCATCACAGGTTAGCGTCAATGCTCCTGTTAGCAAGGGCCCGGATACAGGGTTGCACAAGTGGCATACGGGAATGCTGGCCGGGCTTTTCCTGATAGCATTGCTGTTGTCCTTTTTACAGGCAGGCACGACAGTTGCCGCCAGAACTTCCTATGCTGAAAAGCGCTACCAGGCTGCCAGGCAGGCCTATGACCGCCTTGCATCCGACAGGTCATATCGCAGGTACAGGGAAAACTGGCTGAAGGTCATAAACGGATTTCGCAAGGTATATCTGACATATCCCGATGACAGTAAAGTGGCGCCCAAGGCCCTGTTTATGATGGGGCGCTGTTACGGGGAACTCTATGGATATTCCAGGCAAAAAGCAGATATCATGCATGCCATCCAGCGTCTACAGGTCCTGGTGGAGAGATTTCCAAACAGTATGCTGGCAGACGACGCCCTGTACACAATAGGTATATTATATAAAAAAACTGGCAATAGAAATGCAGCCGTGAAGGCATGGAAACAGCTACTGAAACAATACCCTCACGGAAGCCATACAGCCATGGCCAGGCAGGAGCTGAAGGCCCTGGGCATAAAAATTCCAGCCACATACCGAACTAAATCTTCCCACAAGAAACAGGCAAAAAAGACGGCCCATGCAAGGGCATCCAGCAGGAAATCATCAAAGGCAACAAGAGCCAGACCAGGAACTGTTGAAGACCTCAGATACTGGTCCAACAAGGACTATACAAGGGTTGTTATCCAGGTTTCAAAGCAGGTTTCAATTCAGAAGGCCAACGTGCCCGCCAACAAAAGGCTGCATCTTCCCAGGCGCCTGGTCCTTGACCTGTCCCCGGCGCGCAAGACAAATTCCACCAAGCCCTACATAAAGATACAAAACAAACTGCTGAAATCCATCAGGATCGGCCAGTACAACAAGGACACGGTAAGGGTTGTCCTGGACCTGGACAAGACTGACAAGATCAAGGTCTTCTACCTGCAGGAACCCTTCAGGATAGTTGCTGACTGTTTTGGCTCGCAGTATTCAAAACGTCCTGCCTGCCGCATAGCCAAGCCCAAAAAGACACCCTCTAAGGCTGGGCACCAACCATCCGGCAAGGGCAGAGGCACAAAACTGTCCCTTGCCCAGCAGCTTGGCCTGTGTGTAAGAAAAATCGTCATAGATGCCGGACATGGCGGCAAGGACCCTGGCGCAAGGGGGCCAACCGGCCTCAGGGAAAAGGACGTTGTGCTCAAAATTGCCAAAAAGGTGGCCAGCCGCCTGAAACATGACCTGAACTGCCGCGTGATACTCACCAGGAGCTCGGACAGGTATCTGCCACTGACACAGAGGACCGCGATAGCCAATGCCAACAAGGCAGACCTGTTTGTTTCCATCCATGCCAATGCTGCCAGGTCCAGAAAACTTCGCGGTGTTGAAACCTATTTCCTGAATTTTGCCCTGGATGAAAACGCCATGAAAGTGGCGGCAAGAGAAAATGCCACATCCGAGAAGAGAATGGGAGAGCTGAAAAGCATCCTGAATGACATAATGAAGCACAGCAAGGTGAATGAATCATCCAGGCTGGCAAAGAAAATACAGGCCAGCCTGGTCAGCACCCTGCGCCACCGTTACCGCAACATAAAGGACCATGGAGTAAAGCAGGCACCGTTTTTCGTGCTAATCGGGGCCAGGATGCCTTCAGTGCTGGTGGAAGTATCGTTTATAAGCAACAGGGAAGAAGAAAAAAGGCTCAAGTCCTCGGCGTATCTCGACACCATAGCTGCAGGGATTTCCAAGGGCATAGAACGCTATATCAGAGAGACCAGGATGGCCTATGCGCAGTAGGCAGGGCGCGCTTATCCTCCAATTCTGCCGGTTTCCATGTAGTGATTTATAAGTGAAATGATCTCCTGTTTTCTTGATGCCCACGACGGTGCCACAAGTTCTCCAGGCGCAGGGTCTCCTGTAAGGCGTTGAATTACAGTGCCTGGAGGCAGAATCCTCAGCGCTTCTGCCACAATGGCAGCGTATTCCTCCATGGATACAGGCTGGTACTCTCCCCTTTCATAGAGCCTGTGGAGCCTGGTCTGCTTTATGACATAGAGTTGATGAAACTTTATCCCGTCTATGCCGACCTTCTTGAGGAATCTCACTGTGGCAAGCATCTCCCGGCGTCCCTCGCCGGGCAGGCCGAACATCACGTGTGCGCACACCCGGAACGGAAAATTCCTGGTAAGCTCCACGGCATCTGCAAATGCCTGGACACTGTGGCCCCTCCCGATCCTGTGCAGGGTTTCGTCTGATGCGCTCTGCAGGCCATATTCCATCCACACCATCCTGCCCCTGAAGATTCTGGCGATGAGCTCCAGCACTTGCTGGTTTACACAGTCCGGCCTGGTCCCTATGGCGACTCCAACGACCTCCGGAAATGCAGCCGCCTGCCGGTAAAGCGCCTCAAGCTGTTCCAGGCTGCCAAATGTGTTGGAATAGGACTGAAAATACGCCATGAACAGCCTGGCCCTGTAACGCCGCCTTGCCCATCTCATGCCGTCAAGCAGCTGTTCCCTGATGCCATGTCCCTTTGCCCAGGCACCGGTTCCAGACCCCCTTGGATTGCAATATATGCACCCGCCCCTGCCTGTAACAGGGTCCCTATTCGGACAGCCTAAACCGGCATCCAGGGGGATCTTCTGGACCCTCCCACCAAACTTTTCTCTGAAAAACTGGTTAAGAGACAGAAAGGTCATGGGGAAAATGCTCCCTCAACCAATTAATTGCATCATCCTTGCCCTGAAGAATCCCTTCAATGCGCAGGGCCTCCACTGCCCTTATGGCCTTACCTACCATGGGGCCAGGGCCGATGCCAAACAGCTCCATCACCTCTCTGCCATTCAGAAGCGGGCGAGATTCTGTGGAGGGAGCAAGCCTTTTCATGTAAAATTCGTGTACCCGGTCAAAAAGCACTGAGAGCTCATGATCCAGGCCCTCTGGCTTGAGAGGACCGCAACCGGCCATGCTGTCTGCCATGGCGAGGAGAAACAGCGCGGGATAATCAGCACCAATGTCTTCCAGCAATCTTCTTAGCGCCCTCTTCGATGGCCCGCCGCGCCTGAGATCGTTCAGCAGGTGAAAAGGCCGCATGTGCATCCTGACCAGAGACTTCACAAGGCATATGCCTGAACGGGACCAGCGCAGGGCACTGCCTATCTCTCCGGCCATCTCCGAACCCTTCTTGTCATGCTCGTAGAATGTGACCCTGCCGTCATTCCTGACACCCTTTTGCGAAGGCTTGCCGAAATCATGCAGCAGGGCGGCCCATTTGAGCCAGGGTATGCGGCCTGTATTGGTTGAAAGCCACTTCTGAAAGGTCTCATGATCATCAAACCTGATTGCCGGATTGGAGACCAGCCTGTCCATGCACGAGACTGTTTCCAGGCAGTGGCCCAGAACATCCAGATGGTGAAATCCAGGCTGTTCCACTCCATGGAGTTCCCTGATCTCTGGAATAATAACCTCCATCAGGTTGGATTCATGAAGGGTCTTCAGCGTGTCTCCTGCAAGAGAGCTGGCCATTATCCTCTCCAGTTCGTAGCTGATCCGCTCCTGAGAGCAAGAACGGAGAAGTCCAGCCTCTGCCCTGATAAACCCTATGACATCCTGATGGACAGAAAACCCCAGGACCGCCATGAACCTGAATGCCCTGAGCATGCGCAGGGGATCATCCCGGAGATTTTCCAAACGGACAGCTCTTATAATCCCTGAGTCCAGATCCTTCAGGCCTCCAAAAGGATCTTCCAACAAAGGCAACAGGACATCTCTATTAACAGTAATACCAGCATTGTTATCACTGAACCTTGCCAGAGAGACCACCTCCTGCAATGGCACAGCCATGGCATTTATGGTGAAATCCCTGTGTGCAAGGTCCTGAAGTATGTCCTTGGCCCCCTTTCTGAGGGAGCTGAAGTCAAAGGACAGGCCATTAATGACAACACGCGCCACGTCCTCTTGCTGGTCCAGCAGGACAAAAGTGCCTCCGGACTGCCTGGCAAAATCCCTGGCTGCATCTATGGCACAGCCAGCCATAACAAGATCAATGTCCGTGACTGCATGACCTGAAAGCCAATCCCTTACAGGGCCACCGGCGGCAAACAGGGAATGGCCTCCTGCATGGAGAATCATTTCAAGAAGCGCTGCGGTCTCCAAACTGTCCTTCATGGAATCATCCCTTGAAAAAAAGGTATACGGCAAGCCCCACAAGCACCAGAGCGAATATCTTCCTGAACTGCCCTGTGGAAACATTTTCCAGAAGACGGGCACCTATCTGCGCCCCTGCCATGCCGCCAAGACCAAGGAGCATACCTGTCCTGTAATCTATGTTATCCAGCCTACCATGTGCAAAAAGAGCAGAAATGCTGATAATCAGGATTGCCATAAAACTGGTGCCAACTGCCTTCTGGGCAGAATAACCCAGGAACAGCAACAGCGGCACCATGAGAAAACCGCCTCCAAGGCCTGAAAACGCCGCGCCAATGCCAACGCCCATGCCTATCAACAAACAAAATACAGCTTGCACCGCACGCCTCCTGTTATCCATAATCCATAAAGATAAAATCTCCTGCCCCAAAACAGGCGTTCCCCGTGGAAACATGACCAAAAGCCCTTTTTCAGCGCTTGTCAACAGGAATCCCTTACGGGATAATAAGGTGATTGACGCCCAATATCACATAAAATTGTTGTCTTTCAGTGGGTTCTTAATTAACCTAACAAGTTAAAAGAGACTGAAATAGTCTGCAACTACCTGCCAATACCCTGCATAGACATTCGGGACATAATGAATAAGGGTAGATTGTGAGAGCGGAGCGAACCACAATCTGAACCATTTATTGGACAAGCCCGACAACAAGCGGCATGGTGGATTTGAGATCCAGGGCTGATGTTCTGACAAAGTCAAGGCCTGAGATTTTCAACACGGATCAAGACGGTCAGTTTACCGCTGCAGCTTTCACAGGGCCCTTAGAGAACCCTGTGAGGTGGACCCCATTGTCAAGACAAAATTTAACAGAATTTAAGCTATACATTCTGTCTCACTTGTCCTTGGTTCAGCCTCTTTGATAGAGAAGCGATCCACAATTTTTGCTCCCCCATTCTTGCCA
>JALWYO010000099.1:8608-13076 GCA_026992735.1 Deltaproteobacteria bacterium | reverse complement strand
CCTTTTCTTAGGCCCGCCTTCGTACTAGCCTTCGGCAGCACTCGGCAGGGCCTTTCATCTCGTTACTATACACGGAATGTCAGATTAAGTCATGACTATTTCATATTTAAGATCATTTTGGCAGCTTTTTGCCTGTTGGCCGCCTGTTGGCTGGTGCCTTTTGCTGCAATTGCCAATGATGATGGCCCTAATATAGACCCCAAGGCGGATACTATACTCAGGCAGATGTGTGATTACATGGCCCATCAGAAGCATTTTATAGTAAAGGCCGAGACAACCCACGAATCAATTCTCGATAACGGGGAAAAGCTGATGTTTCTGAACCAGGTTACAGTGTATTTAAAGCGTCCTGACAAGATATATTCATACCGTAAGGGCATGGTTCGGAATCAGGAAATATTTTATGATGGCAAGAAGTTAACGCTTTATAGCAAGGGGCTGAATCTCTGGGCTTCTACTCCGGCACCTTCCACAATAGACAAGGCCATGGATTTCGCCATTTCTGAACTCGGTCTCTCTGCCCCTGGTGGCGATCTCTTTTATTCAGATGCGTACAAGGGACTTATGGAAGATGTGATCTCCGGGGCATATATCGGGGAAAACGAGGTCGGTGGAATCCCGTGTTACCATCTGGCCTTTCGTGGCGCTGATGTTGACTGGCAGATTTGGGTGCAGAAAGGGGACAAACCGCTTCCGCGTAAATACGTGATTATATCAAAATGGACAACAGGTGCGCCTGAATATACCATGACTATTAAGCAATTTGATGCCTCTACTCCTATCCCTGATGAAAGGTTTAATTTTATTCCTCCCAAAGGTGCATCCAGGATTGCATTTGCATTGCACGACAAGATCAAGTCTGTATTGAAAAAGTAATAAAGGAGGGTCTGCCTTGAAACATTATATTATGCTTATTGCCATATCTGTTTTCATATTTTGTTCCGGATTGTCAATAGATTCTATTGATTTTACCTCTGCCACACCGGTTATATTTGCCCAGGCACATGCCTATTATGGGACAGGGCGCCGAATGGCAAGGCGCACGGCAAGGCGCACGGCCCGCAGGGTGTCACGACGTCATAATTATTATCGCGCCCCTGCTGTTTATGGCGCTGGTGCCGTTGCTGCAGGAGCTGCCGCGGTTGCTGTTGGCACCCGTGTAGTTACATTGCCGGGGGCATGCTCCAGTGTTGTGATAAATGGCCTTACATATTACAACTGCGGTGGCACTTACTACCAGCCCGTGTATGATGGCCCTCAGGTGGTCTATGTCGTGGTAGATAACCCCCAGTATTAGGCTTGCAATTACTGAATTATGCGCGGTAGAAGGTGGAGGCTGTGGATGGATCCCATCACATGTCTCCCCCTTTTTTTTGTGGTTTATTCTGGTAATGACGTAACTGATCACGGGTTTCAATGGGCTTTACTGTATATATTCCCTTCCTGTAAGCGCTCACAGAGTGCCGCAGATGTAAGGCGGCGGGCGCGCAGTCGTACTCCCTGTACTCCAAGAGCCCGCCAACACAGCAGATGTGGTGCCCTGTGAGCGCTTACGTAATGACGACCCCTGCTGATGCAGGTAATGCAGCCAGAGCTTGGAATAGCCCATGTCTCTGAAACATAACTGATTACAGGGTCATGTCGAGTTTTGTTGCACATCTTCCCCATTCTTGTCGTTTCGGTGTCTTGATCCTGTCGGCCAGACCTTCTGCAGGAGCATTAGTTATCTTGTGGATCTAATTAGCTCAATAAGCCTGTCCTGTATACCCATGAGGTACTGTCCACTTTTCCAGTGCGGGAATACCCGATCTTAGCCTCATAACTCCAGGCGTTGAGAAACTTCCTGGTTTCCGGTCTTTCCTCCATATCCCGGAAAAGGCGGGATTGTTCCTCCGCTTGCCAATGCAGCTCTTTTTACCGTTCATCTTGTATTGTATAATATAGAGCAGTAGGGGGCCGGGCCGGATACTGGGATCCGTTTATAACTCAGGGTCAAGGCCAGTAAAAGCAGTTCGACCACTGCGGTACTCGTTCCTGCCTGCACCTCTTTTATAGGCATTATTTTCATGAATGGGGGGGAAAATCTTATTCATGAGTGTTTGAACAGGGATATCAAGGGGAAATAAGGGGGAAACATAATGCCGCGGATAAGCATCAATAAGGAACGCATAGCAGATACCTTCCTTAATCTTGTAAGAATAGACAGTCCATCCCGGCACGAGTCAAAGCTGGCCTCGTGGCTGAAGACGTGGTTTCAGGATCTGCCAGGAACATCTGTGATTGAGGACGGATCGGCCATAGAGACCGGTTCTGACACAGGGAACCTTGTGGTAAGAATCAAGGGCAGCCTTGACAGGAGCCCGCTCTTTTTCAACGCTCATATGGATACTGTGGAGCCTGGCACCGGGATTAAGCCCACCTTTTCAGACGGTGTCTTCCGCAGTGACGGTACAACCGTACTCGGGGGAGACGACAAGGCCGCAATAGCGATTCTGCTTGAAGCTGTCAGCGCTCTTCGGGAAAACAGGATAGAGCATGGTCCCCTGGAGCTCATTTTTACTACGTGTGAGGAGATCGGACTTCTCGGTGCCAAGGCCCTGGATGCGTCCATAGTAGAGGCAGAGGCCGGTTATGCACTGGATTCCACAGATCCTGATGCAGTCATTAACCAGGCCCCTGCCGCCATCAGGTTCACCATGGAAATAGCTGGCCGGTCTGCCCATGCAGGTATTAACCCAGAAAAGGGCATAAATGCCATAAAGATTGCCGCTGATGCTATAATGTGTGCTCCCCAGGGCAGGATAGACAGAGATACTACGTGCAATATCGGGATTATCAGGGGAGGAAAGGCCACCAACATTATACCTGATCTTGTGGAAGTGCATGGCGAGGTGCGTAGCCATGACAGCGCCCGGCTCAAGGATGTCCAAGACGAAATCACCGGATGTTTCTACCGGGCAGCAGAAAAATACCGGGAGCAGGATGCCGCTGATGCCAAAAGAAGCGGGCCACCCCTGGTGAGGAGCATTATTCAGGATGATTATCCCCTTATGAATGTGCCAGAAAACCATAAAGTGATCCAGACTGTAATGAAGGCAGGCAAAAGACTTCAGAGAAACCTGCACCTTGAAAAGACCGGGGGAGGAAGTGATGCAAACATCTTTAACCGCAAAGGTCTTGCCACTATCATCCTTGGAATAGGCATGCAGAAGGTACACACCACAGAAGAATTCATCAGGTTGTCCGATATGGTGGATTCTTGCAAACTGGTGATGGAGATAATAAAGGACTGGCAATAAATGCAGCCCATTTTTGACTTGCAGAAGTTTAAATGACAGTCTCTCCAGAGAAACTCAGGGGGCTTTATGCCATAACGGATTCGCTCATGCTTCATGCCCCTGACATGCCTGAAAAAGTAAGGAAGGCTATTGCCGGCGGTGCGTCCATTATTCAGCTGCGCGAAAAACACCTGCCGGATGAAAAACTTCTGGATACAGCATTGCAATTATGTGCTATCTGCAGGGAGATGGGTGCTGTATTCATAATCAACGACAGGGTGGAGCTTGCCCGCATGGTGAATGCTCATGGGGTGCATATAGGCAAAGACGATATGGAACTGTCTGCTGCCAGGCAGAGATTTCCCGGCATAATAGGCGTATCCTGTTATAACAGCCTGGACAGGGCCATCAGGCTGAAAAAGGCCGGTGCAGACTATGTGGCATTCGGCTCCATATTTCCATCCCCGACAAAACCAGGGGCAACAAGGGCCAGCCTGTCCCTGCTTCAAGAGGCCAGGCGGCGGCTTGCTGTTCCTGTGTGCGCCATTGGGGGCATTACACCAGAAAATGCCATGGAGGCGATCAAGGCAGGAGCTCAGATGGTTGCGGTAATAAGCAGTTTGTGGAATGCTCCGGACACGGCTGAACAGGCAAGAAGGTTCGCCAGGCTTTTCGGCAACAGGGATTGATGGCCTGTCAAGTTGGATGGTCTTCTATGGCAGTTTCAGAGGAATAAGACCTTTGCGCCAATGTCTGCCGCATAATCATTCAATTCCTGCCCTATTTCTTCTATGTGTGGGTTAAGAGCCTCCGCAGCCTTCAGAATAAATGATTTTCTGAAAAGCATGTTTTCTTCGTTGGTTACGGTCATGGCCAGCTCCGGCTCTACAGCAAAGAGGAGCAGTGCCTCCATCTCCACTACCGGGTTCGCACCACCTTCCGAATTGTCGGCCTTGCAGTAGAGGATATCGCTGTCCATTTCCGCTACTTTCATTTGAAGATCTTTTAATTCCGGATTTTGCCATACACTCCAGCGAACTACCTCTACAGTTGGAAGAGTTGAAGCGGAAATACCTGAGTCAGCGGTTAAGAGCTCTAACGCCAGCTCACGGAACAAATCATGGGCAGCGCCACCCATTCCCAGTGCCTTTTCATGTTTTTTGAGCACCTTTTTTCAGCATCCTTAATGC
>JALWYO010000099.1:452-8598 GCA_026992735.1 Deltaproteobacteria bacterium | reverse complement strand
TTGGACGGCGCCTGCCTGGCCTTATCCTGAACTTCCCTTATAAAAGATTCCGCCCGTGTGACACGTTCCTTTTCTGTAAGCCTGCCCGCGGAAAAGACAGAGAAGAAACCCATGTACGCCTCCCCCAATCATTCTGTCAGTTTGTTAAACTCAATGGCTCTTTTTCTGTATGTTTGACATATATTTGAGAAGCTCGCTCCTGGAGGATATCACCAGGGTGGTATGGTTTTTCAGGGCTTTTCTGTATGTCTGTAGGCTCCTGAGAAAATCAAAGAACTCGGAGTCCTGATTGTATGCCCTGGCATAGATGCGCGACGCCTCTGCCTCAGCCTTGCCCTTGATCTCCCTGGCTGTACGGTATGCCTCCGATGTTATGGTCTTTAGCTGTCTTTCCTTTTCTCCTGCGATGCGTGCTGCCTCACCAGCGCCTTCGGCCCTGTACTGTTCGGCTATCCTCTTTCGTTCTGCAATCATCCTTGCATATACTTTCTTTCTGACCTCTTCAACGTAGTTTATCCTCTTGAAACGGAAGTCCAGGATTTCAATCCCAAGGTCCTTGGTTTTAGGAGCTGCCTGGGCCAGCACTTCATGGGCCAGCTCTTCCCTGCCGAACTTGATTTTTTCGAGGTCCTTTTCCCTGGTGGCATTCTTGTCCAGGCCGCTTTCAACCAGCTCTATCAGCCTGTGGTTGGCCACGACATTTCTGGTTCCTCCGTCCAGGATATCATCCAGCCTGGTCTGTGCAATTCTCTGGTTTCTGAGTCTCTGGAAAAAAAGCAGCGGGTCTGCAATTCTCCACCTGGCATAGGTATCTACCCATATGAACCGCTTGTCCTTTGTCGGTATCTGGTTCGGGTCACCATCCCACGCGAGAAACCTTTTGTCGAAATAATTGGCGTCCTGGATGAACGGAATCTTGAGATGGAGGCCTGGCTCGGTAATGGCTGAGCCGATAGGCTTGCCAAACTGAGTTATTATGACCTGCTGAGCCTCATTCACAGTGTAAAATGCTCCGCTTGTCATGGCTATCGCTGCCACAATTATTACTGCCGTGAGGCCTGAGAATATCTTCATGGTTTCACCTTTTTATCCAGAGAGAGCAAGGGCAGAATCCCCTTGACGTATTCGTCCACTATAATTTTCCTGGTAATGGAACTGTATATGTTGTCCATGGCTTCAAGATATAGCCTTCTTCTTGTGACATCCGGCGCTTCCCTGTAGGCCTGCAGGACCTGCTGGAAGAAACTGGCGTCACCTTTAGCCCTGTTGATGCGGTCTGTAGCATAACCCTTGGCCTCCTGTATGGTCTGCAGGGCCTGGCCCTTGGCCTTTGGAATCACCCGGTTGTATTCAGCCCATGCGTCATTTATCATTCGTTCCTTTTCCTGCTGGGCCTGATTTACTTCGTTAAAGGATGGCTTGACCGGATCAGGCGGGTTGGCGTCCTGGAGGACTATCTGCTCAACCACTATGCCTGTTTCGTATTGATCGCACAGTTCCTGGAGTTTTCTCTTTGTCTCGTCTGCTATCTCCTGGCGCCCGGTGGTAAGGATGTCTGTAACCGTTCGGTCTCCCACGACTTCTCTCATAATGGCTTCGTTCATGTCCCTGAATGTCTGACGGGGATTTTTAACCTTGAAAAGAAAATTATAGGGGTTTCTTATCCGATACTGGGCAATCCATTCGACCACTGCCACGTTGAGGTCACCAGTCAGCATGAGGGATTCGTGTTCGAAATTTTGAGAGGAGTAGCGGGTTCGCACTCCGGGTACGGCGGTTCTGAATCCAAATTCCTCTTTCATCTGCCTCTGGACAGGTACCTTTATAACGGTTTCTACCGGTGCCGGGAGCTTGAAATGAAGCCCTGGCTGCGTCTCCTTGATAAATTTTCCAAAACGCAGCACCAGCCCAACCTCTTCTGGCTCAACCGTGTACCAGCAGTTCCATAATCCTATGCCTATCAATAGGATAAGCACCAATGGTGCAAGAGACTTGATCTGTTGTCCAGATGCCTTTAGATGTTCCATTGCTGGAGGAATCTGTGGAGGTTGCATGTCCATATTGTTTTAATCTCCTGGTATTTGTAATAGACGATTCTGAGTTTAATGCTATATTGGAACTAACTATTCAAAATGCAGGCCGTCTACCGATATGCCTGCATTATTTATGCAATTACATGAATCGGGATATAAGAGATATGAAACTGGTTCTTCTAGTATTGAGTTTATCATGAATCCTGGCAAAAATGAAGAAATTCCCCCGGATTATGCAGCTCTCAAGTTTGCCTAAGATGCGAGGCGGAGGGCATGCAGAGGTAGTTTGCTACTTCAAATGCCCGACAACAAAGCAGATTAGGTAAACTTGCGAGTCCCTTGCGGCTTCAAATGCCTGAGGATTTATTACGGATTGAACTTCGCTTTTGGGTGAAGGCACAGTGGGAACAGATACATGCTAACTCTATAATAATTCAGTAAAATTTATTTCTTCAGGCATTTGAAGTGCATAATTCGGGATTAACGACAAAACCAGGCCTTGATCCAGCGTTCCTGCGTTGCAGAAGTATATGTGTCTCGGAGTATTTGTTCGCCGTGATGTCAGTTTTTTTAGTCGTCTCTCCTTCTGCCTGCCCTGGGATGGGCCTTTTGAAATACCCTGCGGAGCCGCGCCATGTCCAGATGTGTGTATTTCTGGGTAGTTGCAATGCTGGCATGGCCCAGAAGCTTTTGTATGGAACGCAGGTCAGCTCCTGCCTCCAGAAGATGCGTTGCTGCAGTATGCCGGAATACATGGGGTGTTATGTCTGTGAAGATTCCTGCCTTCAGGCCTGCCGCCGAAACGATGCGTTGTACACTGCGTGGAGACAGCCTTCCCCCGTTTTTGTTGACAAAAAGGGCCTGCTGATCTGCCCGTTTAAATCTTTTTAGCAATACAAGCCTCTCTGCAAGATATTCTTCCATTGCCTCCTTGGCCTTTATGCCAAATGGGACAACCCGCTCTTTTCTTCCCTTGCCTATTACTCGGATCATTTCTGGCGAAAGGCTGAGATTGTCCATGTCAAGGCCCGTGAGTTCGCCCACTCTTATGCCTGTACTGTATAGAAGTTCCATAATGGCCCTGTTTCTGACGGCTGTGAAGTCTGACCCAGGAGAGGCATTCAGAATGTCCATGGTCTGGGGAATGGTCATATTTTTGGACAGGGGCTTTGAACGTATGGGGAAAGAAACAGGCTCTGCAGGGTTTGAAGCCACCTGTCCTGTTCTGAAAAGGTATTTGAAAAAGGCCCTGACAGCTGAAAGTTTTCTGGAGATAGTAGAGCGTTTAAGCCCGGCGCGGTTAAGAGATGCCAGCCATCTCCGCACATCCTTTGGGGCAGGTTCCATGTCCAGGCCTGCTTGTTCCAGGAACTGGATAAAACTGGACACATCGCGTTTGTAAGCCGCAATGGTGTTGGAGGAGGCATTTCTCTCCGCTGAAAGAAAATCCAGGAAGTCGGATAGGGCCTTATTGATTTCAGCAGGATTTTCATTGTTCATGGCATGTGATTCCTTTGGCGGATATTGGGCCGTTTGAATATGCATAATCCTGGATAATATACCGTAAATCAAAAGCCGACAATTTATGTAAATTCAAGTGTCAGGCTTTTTTATATTGTAGCAGCTGCAGCCTTGTTGTTAACTGTTTTTGCGTATCTGCTCTCAGTGTACAGCATCTACGGCGTTTGTCAGAAACTTGAAGTACAGGAAATACGTCTGCGCGTCTTCCGTCTTGTATCTGCAGCATCCTGTAAGCAGATACAGGAGAATTTGTGCGGAGTTATTGAAAGTTGTTTCTTGCAAGGTGCTCTGGCCAGAGATCTTTACAAATGCTTATGATTTGCCGAAATATAGTGCATTGCATATCCCTGTCAGCCTGTATCGCCTTGGTTGTTTGGGTCTGTTGTGCCCAGGCTGGAGAAAGAAATTGTTTTCACATATGAGCACAATGAAATGACAAATATTTCTAAACAAGATGCTGCTCTGGCCCTGGCATCGGTGCCAGGCGTAGGCGCTACCCTGTATTCCAGGCTGGTCTGGCGTTTTGGCAGTCCTGAGGCCGTATGGAATGCCCCTGCTGCAGCGCTGGCTGCAGTGAGACAGCTTCCCAAAAAGGTCATGGAAGCCATTTCCAGGGGGCCGGATATCCAGGCGGTTGCCAATATAAGGAATTCCATGGAAGAAATGGGCGCATGGCTCCTGACTATTCACGATTCTGATTATCCTCCGGATCTGCTGAATATACCGCAGGCCCCACCTGTTCTTTTCGGGCTTGGAGACAAGTCCGTTCTGAGCGCGAGGTCTGTTGCAATTGTGGGTTCCAGGAAGGCCTCTTCCTATGGAATGAGGGTGGCAGAGGAATTTGCAGCAGGCCTTGTCAGGCAGGGTTACTGTATTGTGTCCGGTCTGGCCCTGGGCATTGATTCTGCTGCCCACAGGGGAGCGGTTTCTGCAGGTGGGCCTACTGTTGCCGTAAAGGGATGCGGCATAGATGTCCCCTATCCTGTCAGGAATTTAACGCTTTCAGAAGAGATAGCCGCCAATGGAGCTGTTATTTCCGAGTTTTTTCCAGGCGTGAAGCCAGAGGCGAGAAACTTTCCTGCCAGGAATCGTATTATAAGCGGCCTGTCTTCAGGAGTGATTGTGGTGGAGGCGGGCCGCAAGAGCGGTTCTCTGATAACCGCCTATATTGGCCTGGAACAGGGCAGAGAGATTATGGCAGTTCCGGGGAATATATATTCGTTCAATAGTATCGGATGCCATCATCTGATACGGGAAGGCGCCATACTTGTGAGCAATGTTCGTCATGCTGTAGAGGTCCTTGGAGGAGTTTTTTCTGAAAAAAGGGTTGCTGCTGCCTGTAAGAAGGTTAAAATTTCAGCTCTTTTACCAGAAGAACAGCTTGTCATTGACAACATGGGGGCGGAGCCCCAACATATTGACGAGATTGCGGTGCGTTGTAACATGCCTGCTGCTGTTGTCAGTAGGCTGTTGCTGGGCCTGGAGTTAAAGGGTGCTGTAATGAGTTGTTCCGGCGGCAGGTACTGCAATAAATACATATCGAGTGAGATTTAATGAAGAAAGGACTTGTAATAGTAGAATCTCCCACCAAGGTCAGGACCATAAAGAGATATCTTGGAAGTGACTACGACGTAAAGGCATCGGTAGGGCATGTCAAGGATCTGCCCAGAAAGCGCCTTGGTGTCAACAAGGACAAGGATTTTACACCTGAATATGAGGTCATAAGGGGAAAGGGCAAGATCATAAAGGAGCTCAGGTCCGCTGCCTCAAAGGTAGAGGATATCTATCTTGCCCCTGATCCTGACAGAGAGGGAGAGGCGATAGCCTGGCATATCGCCGAGGAGCTGAAGAAGGGACGTAAGAGCAAGAATGGAAGGCGTTTTCACAGGGTTTTGTTCCATGAGCTTACTAGGAAGGCCATCCTGGATGCACTGAGAGCGCCTACTGAGCTTGACAAGAACAGGTTCGAATCCCAGCAGGCCAGGCGCATCCTGGACCGCCTGGTTGGATATGAGCTTTCCCCGCTTCTCTGGGAAAAGGTCAGGCAGGGGCTGTCTGCCGGCAGAGTGCAATCTGTGGCAGTGCGCCTGATATGTGACAGGGAACGTGAGATCCAGAAATTTGTTCCTGAGGAATACTGGGATATCACTGCAAGGCTTGAAGGTCCTGTGCCGCCCGCATTTGAGGCAAAGGTTATAAAGGAGGCAGGCAAAAAACTCCACATAAAGAATGAGGCAAGGGCCAGAGAGATAACCGGGCAGCTTGAGAAGGCGGATTTCAGGGTAACGGCTGTAAAGAAGGTGGAGAGGAAGAAAAATCCTCCACCACCCTTCATTACCAGCACCCTTCAGCAGGCGGCTGCAAGGCAGCTTGGGTTTTCTGCCAAAAAGACCATGATGCTTGCACAGAGATTGTACGAAGGTATTGATCTGGGCAAGGAGGGCCCTGTAGGCCTGATTACATATATGAGGACGGATTCCGTCAGGTTGTCTGCCGATGCCATAAAACAGGCAAGGGCTTACATAAAAGAATCATTTGGGCCCGAGTTTGTTCCTGCCAGGGGCAGGCAGTTCAAGAAGGGGAAGCTTACACAGGATGCCCATGAGGCCATCAGGCCTACATCAGCCAAGCGCACGCCCAAGAGCCTTGAAAAGTTTCTGGAAAGGGACTTGTTAAGGCTTTACGATCTTATCTGGAGGCGGTTTCTGGCTTCCCAGATGTCACCGGCAATTTATGACCAGACCACCATTGATATAGAGGCTGGCAGTTTCGCACTTCGGGCAGTAGGAAGCATTATGAAATTTGAAGGCTTTCTGAAGCTCTATGGCAATAATGAAAGAGATAACGACAAGATCGAGCTGCCTATGCTGAAAGAGGGAGATGTTCTGGAGCTAAAGGGCCTTGATCCAAAGCAGCATTTCACCCAGCCGCCACCTAGATATAGTGAAGCCAGTCTTATAAAGGCACTGGAGCAGAAGGGGATAGGCAGGCCCAGTACTTATGCAGCCATTCTGTCCACCATTCAGGACAAGGAATATGTTCGGCTGGAGCAAAAACGTTTTTATCCTACCGAGTTGGGATTTTTGGTTACGGATCTCCTAACCGCTCACTTTCCTGAGATTCTTGATGCTGATTTCACAGCAGATATGGAGAAATCTCTGGATCAGGTAGAGGAAGGCGCCGTGTCCTGGGTGGATCTGCTAAGGCGTTTCTATGCCATGTTTTCCAGTAGGCTGAAGACGGCCCGTAAAGAAATGGAGTCCGTAAAGGCCAATGGTGTGCCAACAGACATAAAATGTGAGAAATGCGGCTCTCCCATGGTGATACGTTACGGCAAGGCCGGCGAGTTTCTGGCCTGCTCCGCCTTTCCAAAGTGCAAATACAGCAGGAATTTTACCAGAGAAGCAGACGGTTCCATCAAGATCGTTGACGATGAGCCTGAGGATACAGGCTATACATGCGACAAGTGCGGCAGGCCCATGCTTAAGAAAAAGGGGCGCTACGGCGAGTTTCTGGCCTGCTCAGGGTATCCTGAATGCAAGAGCACCAGGCCTATACCTACCGGCGTGAAATGCCCCAGGGATGGATGCAGTGGAGAGCTGGTTCAGAAGGCGAGCAGGAGGGGCAAGGTCTTTTATGGATGCAGTAATTATCCTTCCTGTGATTTTGCCACATGGGACAGGCCTGTGGATGAGAAATGTCCTGATTGTGGTGCTCCCTATCTGCTTGAAAAGAAGATTAGAGGCGGGGACTCAGTACTGAAGTGCCCCAACAAAAAATGTTCATTTCGTAAACCACTGAAATAACATTATAAATGTTTACGGGTGGCCGATCTGGAAATTTTTTTGAATTTTTTGTTGCACATTCTCGAGATGTGGGATATAAATCTCAGGCCTTGCTGATGAGGCGAGATGACTGCGGCAGGAACAACGGTTCAGCAAACAGGCTGCCATCTGGTGCTGCTATCATCTCTACCTTGGCCACCTCAGATAAAAAAATAAATACAGGGTGGTTGACAGCGGGTCACGAAGTAGTTAATATTTATTTCGCTCTTTTGAAAAAGCCGATCTTTGAAAACTGAATAGCGTCTGGCGGGTGCCAAAACTATCAAACTCAAGCAGCCGAGCAATCGGCTCTTAATCAATTTAAACTTGAGGGTTTGATCCTGGCTCAGAATGAACGCTGGCGGCGTGCCTAACACATGCAAGTCGAACGAGAAACCTGGTCTTCGGACCGGGGAGTAGAGTGGCGCACGGGTGAGTAACGCGTAGGTAATCTACCCCTGAGTCTGGGATAACCTCGCGAAAGCGGGGCTAATACCGGATAATATAAACAGGAGGGATCCTGTTTATCAAAGGTGGCCTCTCCTTGGAAGCTATCGCTTGGGGATGAGCCTGCGTCCAATTAGCTTGTTGGTAGGGTAACGGCCTACCAAGGCTACGATTGGTAGCTGGTCTGAGAGGATGATCAGCCACACTGGAACTGGAACACGGTCCAGACTCCTACGGGAGGCAGCAGTGAGGAATATTGGACAATGGGGGAAACCCTGATCCAGCGACGCCGCGTGGGCGATGAAGGCCTTCGGGTCGTAA
>JALWYO010000099.1:0-442 GCA_026992735.1 Deltaproteobacteria bacterium | reverse complement strand
AGGGAAGAAGTCAGCGAGGTGACAACACGCCTCGCTGTTGACGGTACCTCTGCAGAAAGCACCGGCTAACTCCGTGCCAGCAGCCGCGGTAACACGGAGGGTGCAAGCGTTGTTCGGAATTACTGGGCGTAAAGCGGGTGTAGGCGGTCTGCCAAGTCAGATGTGAAAGTCCAGGGCTCAACCCTGGAAGTGCATCTGAAACTGGCAGACTTGAGTACTGGAGAGGGAAGTGGAATTCCTGGTGTAGGGGTGAAATCCGTAGATATCAGGAGGAACACCGGTGGCGAAGGCGACTTCCTGGACAGATACTGACGCTCAGACCCGAAAGCGTGGGGAGCAAACAGGATTAGATACCCTGGTAGTCCACGCCCTAAACGATGGGTACTAGGTGCAGGGGGTATTACTCCTCCTGTGCCGCAGCTAACGCATTAAGTACCCCGCC
>JALWYO010000098.1 GCA_026992735.1 Deltaproteobacteria bacterium | reverse complement strand
CCACCATCTAGTTATCATCCTGCACCGCCTGTGACATCTGCACCTCCAGCTCACCGGAGCTATACGCAGGATCTCACAGAGTGTAAGATGCTGGCGCAGAGGGTGTCCGGTTATACGCCTGAAGAGACTATCAAGGGTGGGCTTATTGGTGGTGCTATCGGTGCAGCAGCAGGGGCTGCTATTGGCGCGGCTACCGGCAACCCTGGCAAAGGAGCAGCCATTGGCGCAGCAGCAGGCGGCATAGGCGGCGGTGCCTATAGTGGCATTGATGCAGAGAGAAAATACAAACAGGCCTATATAAACTGCATGAGAAGCAGGGGATGGAACGTCATTAACCCCTGAGAAGGGTCTGGTTAATAGGCCTTGATAAAAGAAGGCACGGTTATTGCCTGAAAGGCAGTATCTGTGCCTTTTCTATTTTAGGCCAGCTGGTTACAGCAGCCTGTTATAATCCGGGATAATAGCTTTGCAAATAAAATGGAGGAAGCAATGTCAGAAACACGTATGGGAAGGATACTCAAGATTGACTTGACCAGTGGCAGTATTGAAGTGCAGACGCTCTCAGAGGACATATTGAGAAATTTTATAGGCGGGAGAGGACTTGGGACATACCTCTTGGGCGGGATGCTGGATAGCGGTCCCGCACCTCTTTCACCGGAAAATCCACTTATATTTGCTACCGGGCCCTTGACCGGCACGCCAGCCCCCACGGGCGGGCGCTACATGGTTCTGTGCAGGAGCCCTCTTACAGGTCTGCTGGCCTGTTCCAATTCAGGCGGGTCTTTCGGGGCTGAGCTCAGGAAGGCTGGATGGGATGCCGTTGTATTCCAGGGCAAGTCTGAACACCCGGTCTATGTGCATATTACCGGGGATGGCGCTGAGATCAGGCCTGCAGAGCGGCTGTGGGGCTTGGACACTCATGAGACAACGGATGCCATAAGACAGGAATTCGATGACAGCAGGATGAAGATCGCCTGTATAGGCCCGGCAGGAGAGAACATGGTCCGTTTTGCCTGTATCATCAATGAAAAGAGCCGTGCTGCAGGACGTTCCGGTGTAGGCGCTGTTATGGGTTCCAAGAATCTCAAGGCCGTTGTGACAAGGGCTGTTGGCCAGGTGGATGTACCAGATGCGGACAGGTTTATGGGCATAATCAGGCAGAAGATGGAAATCCTGAAAAATGATGGGGTGACTGGAGAGGCCCTGCCTGCGCTTGGTACAAAAGTCCTGGATAATATCATAAATGGCATTGGTGCGTATCCCACCAGGAATTTTCAGAAAGGCCAGTTTGAGGGCATTTCCGAGGTGACTGGAGAGGCACTGGGAGCAAAGGGCTATCTAAAGAAGAATAAGGCCTGTTATTCATGTCCTATAAGGTGTGGCAGGGTTACAGAAGTACCTACTGGAAACAAGGGTGAAGGACCCGAATACGAGAGTGGATGGGCAATGGGTGCCTGCATGGGCATAAATGACCTGTCAGCTATTACAGAGGCAAACTATCTCTGTAACCGCCTGGGCATGGACACCATCTCCTGCGGGGTTACTCTTGCCTGCGCCATGGAGCTCTATGAAAAAGGCCTCATAGAAAAGGAAGAGCTTGAAGGCGGCCCGGAACCCAGGTTTGGCAGCACGGAATCCCTGGTGTTCTATACCCGTGCTATCGGCATGGGGCAGGGATTTGGTGCCAGGCTCGGCCAGGGTTCTGCCCGGCTGGCAAGGCATTATGGTGCCCCGGAGCTTTCCATGTCTGTCAAGGGTCAGGAGCTTCCGGCCTATGATCCCAGGGGTGTCCAGGGCCAGGCACTTGCTTATGCCACGTCTAACAGGGGCGGATGTCATGTGCGAGCCTATCTCATAGCGCCAGAGGTGCTTGGAGTTCCGGAGAAGCTGGATCCCCAGGTTACCGAAGGCAAGGCCGAGTGGGTGAAGATATTCCAGGATCTTACTGCAGTAATAGATTCTTCAGGCCTGTGTCTCTTCAGTTCCTTTGCCCTTGGAGCTGAGGACTACAGAGATCTTCTTGAGGCAGGGACCGGTTTTGACTATTCGCTGGAAGAGATGATGAAGTGCGGCGAGAGGATATGGAACCTGGAGCGTCTGCTCAATCTCAGGCTCGGGATGGATCCTGCCGATGATACCCTTCCTGCCAGGATGCTGGAGGAGCAAATGCCTGAAGGCCCTCAAAAGGGCAAGGTCGCCAGGCTCAGGGAAATGCTGCCGGAGTATTATTCCCTCAGGGGATGGGATTCCAGGGGAATACCCATGGAGAATACCCTGGCTGATCTGGGGCTTGCTTAGATTCAGGATGCCCATGCGGTTTCATGTTCAGCAGATTTAAAATTTTCGTTTTTTATTGACCGCCGTTTTCATCCTCCAGCCGCCTATCTCCCTGTTTCACAGAGGGATTCCCGGTCGCCGGAGCTTTCGTGCCGGGTTCATTCAGAAAATTTCTGAATGGTTGTTCAGGAAAATGTTTGAAAATGATTGAGAAAAAAGTTATAAAGTGATAATTGAAATGTCAGTTATTATTCGCCGGAGAAGGAGGAACGATTATGGCAAATCCAATGGAAGCATTGACAGCATGGATCGAGCCGCGTGTGAGCACCGGAATGGTAGTCCTCGGCCTGGCCCTGCTGGCTGTTGTAGCAGGTGTCCTGGCCCTTGGCGTTTATGGCTTTATAGTCGGCCATGAACATCTTTACGGGGTCACTCGAAATGTCCCCTGGGGCATATTGATCTCGACCTATGCCTCCTTTGCGATTATCTCTACAGGCCTTGTGCTTATCGCAGCTATAAGTCATGCCTTTGGAGGCAATCCCATGGCTCCTGTGGCCAACAGGGCAGTTTATCTCTCTATTATTACAATTTTTTCTGCTTTTTTGTCCATCGGGGTTGAGCTGGAAAGTCCCCACAGGATGCTCATTTACAACATAATTTCACCAAACCTTACGTCCAACATCTGGTGGATGGGAACCTTGTATGGAGCTGCCGTGGGATGCATGCTGGTTGAGTTTTACGGCATTATTAGCGAAAAATGGCGCATGGCCCTGTATGTAGGTGTGCTTGGAGCTCTTGCCGAGGTAGGTGCCAACTCGAACCTGGGCGCTGTTTTCGGCACCCTGGCATCAAGGCCATTCTGGTACGGGGCACAGTTGCCGGTATTCTTTCTGTGTTCTGCTGTCATGAGTGGTGCCGCATGTATCATCCTGTTGACGCACATCGCCTACATAATTCGCGGGGAAAAGATAGATCAGAAGAATTTCCTGGCCCTGCGTACTGTTGCAAAGGTGGTAGCCCTGACACTGTTTCTGATTGCAATTGCAACCACCTGGAAGCTCATTATCATGTTCACCGGCGGTGAGGGAGCAAGGCAGGCCGCAATCAACCTTCTTGAGGGGCCGCTTTCAACCAACTTCTGGGTCTTTGAGACGGTAATAGGCATTATTATCCCGCTCCTGCTCCTGGTGGGAACGCAGGTGAACAGCCTGTCAGCCATGTCCGCTGCTTCTCTGCTGGCCCTTATCGGCGGTTTTTTCCAGCGTTACGACCTGGTAGTTGTTGGCCAGTCAGTGCCTGTTTTCGCAGGTTGGGATAACCTGCCGAATTTTATGCCCTATACCCCGTCTCCAGCAGAATTTTTTGTTGTTTGCGGATGTATATGTCTTACGCTCGGCGGATTTTTGCTTGGAGAGCGCTTTTTCGGCAAGGCATTTTCCAACAGCGGCCATTAATCTGTAATGCCTGTAAACTAAGGCATTTTATTTAGTAAATATCAATTGTGATGCAGCCTGGGGGGCCCGGGCTGCATCATGGTTGTATTTTTGTCTGCAGTGCAGCCTTGCCCTTTATCCTGTAGGCTGTTTATCTATCTTTTCAAGATATTGTTCTATGGCAGTAATTCCCTTGCCACCAACTACCATGAACACCTTGTTCCCTGGATAGAGCCTGTCGTTGCCTCTCGGCACCACGATCTTTTCAGACCGTTCGTCAATAACCCCCGCAAACACACAGTCATGCGCAAATGCAGGGTCCTTTACCATGTCCTGTACGCGGATGCCATGGCTGGGAAATGTTGCAGGCAGCTCGAACATGATGAGCTGGGCCTTGCCGCCCTCTATTTCAGTTATTACCTGTATCAGCGGGCTGTCCAGCTCGTTAAGCATCTTGCTTGTGAACATGGAGTTCATATCGCAGATGCTGGTGGCGCCCGCCAACATGTAGGCCTGCCTGTAGGCAGGATCTCTCATTTGGATTAATATCCTGGGAACTTTTTTGCTATGGGCCAGCAAGGTAAATGTCAGGTTGTCCTCGTCCCTGTAAAGTGTGGCAATGGCCGCATCGGCCTTTTCTATGCCCGCCTCGTGCAGTACTTCTATGGTTTTGGCATTTCCATGGACAGTTATGACACCGATATGGGCGTACAGCTCTTCACACGTTTCCCTGTCCTTTTCTATCACTACAACGTCGTGTTTCCTGTCAAGCAGGTATCTTGCTATGGTGGAGCCTGATATGCCTCCTCCCGCTACCACTATGTACATCAGATTCTCCTCCTGTAGATGGCAAACAACACTGCCAGTGGCAATATCTCCAGCCTGCCTGCCAGCATGCCGAAGATATAGGTAAGCTTAATTATCCAGCTAAGCTCTGACATCTTGTGAACGGTAAAATAAAATGGCCCCATGTTGCCCATGGCGGAAGCCATGCCCGAGAAGGCCTGCCATGGGCTGAGATCTGAAAAAAATGCGGTAATGAATGCGCCTGCTGAAATTATCAGGAGCCAGGCCCATACCAATGCAATTATTCTCTGGATCTCAGCCCATGATACTATTCTGCCTGTGATCACCACTGGCATTACTGCCCTCCTTGGCCTGCTGAATTTCTGTATTTCAATGGACAGAACCTTGAACAGGATGCCCATCCTGAGGATTTTTATGCCTCCGGCAGTGGAACCTACACAGCCGCCGATTACCATGAGAACCATGAGGACCTGCCTGCTCATGTGCGGGAAAAATGGAGCATTTATGTCGGTCGTAAGATAGCCGGTGCTGGTGATCAGTGAACTTACCTGGAAAAGCGCTGTCCTGAACATATCTGCAATATGTTTTATCCCCATGGATTCCTTGAGATTGAAGGCAGCTATGTGATCGATCATTACCAGCAGCACCGCTGATATCAGCAGTCCCCAGTACCATTTCATTTCAAAATCCCGGATAAGCGCCTTAATATCACCTGTAAAGACCTTGTAGTGGATGAGGAAATTGGTCCCACCTGCAAGCATGAACATAACTGTAAAAAATTCCAGGAGCCATGCAGTGGGCAGGCCCTGCTGTTTCCAGTATGCCAGGCTGGCATCATGAGTGGAAAACCCTCCTGTGGAGATGCAAGTGAAGCAGTGGTTGATTGCATCAAAGCCGTTCATGCCGGAAATCAGGAAGCACAGGCATGAAGAGATGGTGAAACCTGTATAAATTGCCCATAGTATGACCAGGGTGTGAAATATGCCTGGTACGGGCCTGGATATATCTATCTTGTGTCCTTCTGCGCTGAAGAGCGCGGCTGCAGTGCTGCCGCCACGAAAGCTTACAGCCATGAAAAAGGACAGGATGCCCAGGCCTCCAAGCCACTGGGTAAAAGAACGCCAGAAAAGGATGCTCCTTGGCATCTGATCCAGCCCCTGGAAGACCGTTATCCCTGTGGTGGTAAAACCGCTTACTGATTCAAAAAATGCATCAATGAAAGATTTGTGAATACCTATCATGTATGGCATACCGCCTATGATCCCTGCAATTATCCATCCGAGCGCAGTGATGATCATGGCACCGCGTATGGAAGGTGCTTTGAAGGGAAAGCAGAGCTGCATGATGATGCCGCATACGATGGAGAAAGAGCCAGGCAATATGAATGCCAGAATAGACATGCTGCCGGGTGAAGTGGTGTCGTAAAGATACAGGGGAATCAGTGGAAGGAATAGCAATGCCCCCAAGATAGACAGCAGCGCTCCAATATAGTTAAGGATATAAAGGCGTTCCTTGATGTTGATGAGAAGTTTCATGACATGGCCTGGGCTGCGTTCTGGTCCTGGATCACTTCATAAGATATGTATGCTTGTATTGCCGGTCTATATAGAGGATAATGGCATTGAAGGTTGAACAAAAGGCTTTTTGCAGGTCACTGTGCACAATTTTTGTACCTGCTCCTGTCCTGATGAGGGCGTTCATGGATATGGAGGTGAGATAATGAAAAAAATACTGCTGGGCATGCTGGGCAGTGACGGCGTGCTGCGCGTTGATTCCAGCGATATATTTCTGACAAGGTCTTCAAGGCTGAAGGCTGCTGATACCACTCCTGTTCCCCTGGTTGTTGAACCAGAGCGGGAAGGCAGGTTTTTCCTGGTGACAGGTGATCTGTCCGGCACCACCTTGTACCAGGCAGAGATACTGGAAGAGGTTCCCCGTCTTTCAGCAGCCCTGGTCATGGCCCTTGAGAAAAAAAATTTTATATCCATGGATGATCTATCCGGGAGTATCCAGGCCAGGCTGCCGGAACCTTCAAGACAGGCAAACAGGCTTTGTGCGTTGGTTATAGGGCACAAGAAGAGTTCACCAGGTGCTGTGAATCATGCATCTCATCTTACCGAGTTCGAGTTTAATGACCACCTGTCCATTATGATAGAGCAGAAGGTTAAGAAAGCCAGGGTCCAGAGGGTTTACAGGAGGACGTACCGAGAACTCCCGGATGATATAAATGCCCTGGGCCCGGATTTTGCCATCAGTCTCCATTGCAATGCCTTTAACAGCAAGGCGTCCGGTACCGAAGTGCTATATTACCACAAGTCAGAGCCGGGGAGGCAGATGGCCATGATATTACTGAAGGCCCTTGTGAGCTGTCTTGGCCTTGCGAACAGGGGAGTCAAGCCCAAGACCTCCGAAGACAGGGGCGGCTATCTTTTGCGGTATGTAGATGCGCCTGTTGTCATATCAGAGCCATTTTTTATAGACAATGATAATGATCTGGCGGTTGCCCGGTCAAATCTGGAAGGTCTTGCCCAGGCATACGCCTCTGCGATAGACCAGATAGCATCAATGTTTTAGGTGTTTGACAGTTGGAGAAGAGATGGATTCTGAAAAATCTAAACAGCCAGGAAGTTTATATATCACTGCACTTGAGCCTAAGAGTGGCAAGCTTATGGTCAGTCTCGGTCTTATGGAGCTTATCACCAGGTTTGTCAGCAAGGTAGGATTTTTCCGGCCTGTCATAAGGAGCGGTGACAATCCAGACAATGACCTGACATTGATTCTGGATCGCTACGGTCTGGATATAAGCTATGAAGATGCCCATGTCTTCACCGTGGATCAGGTTCGTACCCTTGGAGCTGAGGGAAGGTTCCAGGAGATTGTTCAGGCCATAATAGAGCGCTACAATCATATTAAGGACAGATTTGAGTTTGTTATTTGTGAAGGTTTTGAGTCTTCAGGAATCAATACAGGCTTTGATGTGGATGCTAACCTGGAGATTGCAAAGAATCTCGGTGCCCCTGTGCTCGGGGTTTTATCAGGGCGGGACAAGCAGGAACGCAAGATAGCGGAATCTGTAAAAATAGTGATAGATACCATTGAGACCTCGGGCTGTATAAATGCAGCCACCATAGTAAACCGTGTAGCTCCTGAACTAATCAAAAATACCTGGAAATTTATCAACCAGGAGGTCTCAGGAGATATACCGGTCTATGTGATACCAGAGGTCCCTGAGCTGGCATGTTCCACAGTTGGAGAGATACTGGACGGCTTGGGCGGACGTTTTGTCTTTGGCAAGCACACAGGGCTTACAAGGATTGTCAGGCACTTCAAAATAGCTGCCATGACCATGGACAACTATCTTTCATATCTTGAAGAAGGTGACCTTATCATTACTCCCGGGGACAGGGAGGATATAATAGTGGGAACGTTGGCAGCGCTCTTTTCCAGGACATTTCCAAATATTGCCGGCATACTTCTGACAGGCGGGCTTGAGCCGGGTCCACGGGTCACCAGGCTTATACATGGCATAAGAAAGGCATCGATCCCGGTGATTGGTGCCAGGGAAGATACATTTACTGCTGCCATGAAGGCGAGCAAGGTGCCAGCTGTGATAAGCAGCAGCAATCCCAAGAAGGTGGATATCGCCCTTGGTGTATTTGAATCCGTAGTGAATATAAATGAGATAAGGCAGCGGCTGGCAGTGTCAAGGTCGGAAATTGTTACCCCAATGATGTTCCAGTACAGCCTGTTCGAGAAGGCCAAGGAAGAGAAAAGGCACATAGTCCTGCCGGAAGGCACTGAAGACAGGATATTGAGGGCATCAGAGGTACTCAGAGCCAGGGACGTGGTGGATATAACCCTCATCGGTATTGAAGAAATGATAAGAGAAAAGGCAGGCCTTCTTGGCGTGGAATTGGACGGGGTGCGCATTATAGATCACGTGAATTCACCATGGCTGGACGATTTTACAGAGGAATTTTACGAGATAAGAAAATCTAAGGGCGTAACCAGAGACGCTGCCAGGGACGCCATGCTGGATGAAAACTATTTCGGCGTGATGATGGTCTATAAAGGCCTGGTTGACGGCATGGTTTCAGGCTCGGTTCATACCACCGCGGATGTATTGCGTCCTGCCTTCCAGGTAATCAAGACTAGGCCCGGGGTCAAGATTGCTTCGAGTGTTTTCTTCATGTGCCTTCCTACAAGGGTGCTGGTGTTTGGCGACTGCGCAGTGAATCCCGATCCGGATGAAGAGGAGCTTGCCGCCATTGCCATCAGCTCTGCTGACACGGCATCGAGATTCGGCATAGAGCCCTTGGTGGCCATGCTATCTTACTCAACAGGCAGCTCTGGCAAGGGCAGGGAGGTGGAAAAAGTCAGAAAGGCAGTGGAGATTGCCAGGAGGCTCAGGCCTGATCTGTTGATTGAAGGCCCGCTGCAATATGACGCTGCAATTGATCCTGATGTGGCAAGGAAAAAGCTGCCAGGGAGCAAGGTGGCAGGAAGGGCAACCGTGTTCATCTTCCCTGACCTGAATACCGGCAACAATACTTACAAGGCGGTTCAGCGTTCATCAGGGGCAATTGCCATCGGGCCGGTTATCCAGGGTTTGAAGAAGCCGGTCAACGATCTGAGCAGGGGCTGCCTTGTGGAAGATGTTGTCAATACCGTTGCCATTACTGCAATACAGGCAGGCCAGGATGACAATTAAAAAAAGGCGTTTCTGCCCACCATTTGCACGGGCAGAAACGCTTTTGAGTAGTAAGGGAATTAATGCAGCTCGAACCTTTCCAGGTGGAGGTATGTATCTCCTATCTGCGCCTCTGCATGGTCAGCATCTGTAAATGTTATGGATATGCTGCCGCCAGCTCCGGGAATCTCGGTGGGTGGATTTTCATAGGGACAAGTAGCGCAGGGACCGCCTGTCCAGGCATTCAGATTTCCGATATACATTTCGGTTCCATCCGGGAATACATTATTGGAAGTCCACCATCTTGCGGTATGGTCTTCCCTGTAGTTGTACCAGGCCAGCGCCATGTTATCTCCTCTTGCATCCATGAAGAAACCCATGCCATCGTATGAAGGATCGTACCACCAGCCGGTAAGGTGCCTGGAATCCTCCTCTCCTGGAGAAAAATCCGCCATGAATGACGTGAATGTGTTGGTGATCACCTGGTTATTTATATTCACGGTAAAAGTGACAGAATCATCTTCTGAATCGCTGAAGTCCACCACGATCTGTCCCACAACATTGGATACCGGCAAGCTGTATTCGTCACCCCATTCCCAGCCCGTCCATCTATACAGGTCTCCTGAAAAGCTGTCAGGGGTGTCCATGTCACCGCCTGCAGTATACCAGGTAGTCCTTCCAAGGCCGTCAAACACGAACCATACCAGCGACATTTTATTGTTTTTAATCTCCGTAGCCAGGCCTGTGCCAGGCTCGTCGGCATTGTACCACCAGCCCTTTGTCTGCATACTGCTTGAGCCGGAAATGGTTGCGTAGTAAACACCTCTTTCCGAATCATCGATGCCGGTCCAGAGGATTGCATCTCCATTGAAATCCATGGAAGTGATAATCGAGTAGCATTTATTGGTGAGCTTTTTCGTGGTGCTGCCATCCCACATATAGAGATCATAGCAGGAACCATCTCGTTGTATCCAGACTATCTTGCCATCCCTTAATACCGGGGCCAGGTCATCCTCATCGTTGTCAGTGATCTGGATGTTTTCTCCACCAGCCCAGTAATATATCTCCCAGTCATCCCCGTCCCATTCCATCCAGGCAATCTTGCCATTCCACAGGCTGGGATGCAGGTCGTCACCATCCGTATCCGTAAGCTTGACCTCGGTATTTCCATCCCAGTAGAACAGGTCAAAGTTGTCATCATGTTCTCCCACCCATGCCACAGTTCGCATGTAAACGGAAGGTTGTTTATCGTAATAGTCGTTATCACTTATCTGTATCTTTTGATCAGGAGTCCTAAGGAATATTTCCGTATCAGGATTCCAGAAATCCTCGGAATCTTCTTCAACAAATGCGATGTTGTCACCATAGAGAGATATCGTCCATATAACATCGTCTTCTACTTCTGATTCAGATGAGCCATCCCAAAGCTGTATATCATCGCTGTCATCCACCCAGGCGCATTTATCGCCGTAAGCAGACAATACTGTTACAGACTCATCATCTGATATCTTTTCTTGTTCGGTAACGGAGTCATTGGTATTCCACGTGTAAATGCCCCTGTCATAGTCACTCCAGAATGCGTAACCGTTTCCAAGGGTTACGCTATAAAAGACATCCTCAGAATCATCGTGGGTAAGAGTAACAATATCAACATACGCCTGGCTGTACTGTGCGAGGCAGAGACATATCAGCAATGCAGAAAAGGTGAACCCAATGGCCTTTAACAGGAAGATTTTTACTGACTTCATCAAATACTCCTTTTCAGTATTTTGAATAACAGATTTTTATTCCAGAGAGAAAGATGCATGGACGCAACAAAAAAGACGATTCAAGGTATATTAGTCTATTTTTTGTGTCAACAGTAAATAGCGGCCGGCTTGACAGTTGGTGACTTTCAACAAGCCCGTGCAGATTCTTCTGTATCTGCTTACAGGAAGGCGCAGATTCAAGACTGAGAACACAGATAAACGCAGACTTCGTGCTTCAGATAAAAGACAAAGAAAATCTCGGTGTTTCTGTCTTCGTCTATGTCCAAAAACTTGTAATTTACAGACTTGTTGAGAAGTTACTTAAGTTGTAATTAATCTCCTGATCCTGTTGGTATTTTGCTTGCTGTACAATATTTTTCAAAGAGTTTTTCAAGTTGACGGCAATGGCCCTCCCAGGTGAAATCCCTGGAACGTTTCAGTACAGCCTCTCTCAATGAAGTCCTTTCATCCACTGTCAGGCTGGTAAAGTATTCCAGGGCCTGTCTTAGCGCATCCGGTTCAGCCTTGCCGATAACAAGATCCGGGCATGCCGGTGCGATGGCCTCAGAGGCCCCGTTTGATCTGGTGGTGATGGCCGGAGTGGCGCACGCCATTGACTCAAGCACGGTATTGGCAAAAGGATCGTATAGAGTCGGCAGGCAGAAGATATCTGCTGCCTGATAAAGTCTTTCCATGTCGGCCCTGAAGCCCAGCCAGATGACCCTGTCAAGGATGCCAAGCCGTTGGCACAAGGCTTCCGCGTCAGCAACTCTTTCAGAACCTGCTATTATTATTGTTATATCCTGCTTCATCTGCGAAACTGCCTGCAGTATGCATAACAGGCCTTTTCTGCGCAGATCAGAGCCTGCGAACAGGAGCAGGAACCGGCCTTCTGGAAGCCCCAGCGAACTCCTGAGCTGCTTCCTCTGTTTTTCGCTGCATGGCCTGAATCTGTCATGGTCCACGCCGTTATAGACAGTGAAGCAGTATTCGGGCTTTACCATGTAAATGCTGCCGAGCTGTTTTTTTACAAAGTTGGAATTTGTTACGAGGAATTTGCAGGAACGTATTGATTCACGTTCCTGCCAGAGTAACAGGCTGTGGCGCAGCGAGAACCGCCTCAGCATGCGTATCAGCGGATTGCCGGTATATCCGAGCTGGAGCCAGGCGGAATGCAGCGGATCTGATATCCTGAGAAAGTCAGCATCTCGTACCCTGGAAAGCCCGTAAACGAGGTCTGCGTTTAAAGCTCCGGTCACTTTCCTGCTTTCCATGAAAAAGGTCAGGTTTTTCAGCACGCTTCCGCGGCCTGTAATCTTGGCCTGCCTGAACGGCACAGTGGTGACAGTAGATTCGTCTGCCACTACAACCACCCTGTGGCCGTCTGCCTTGAGCCCTGATGCAACATTGGCGCAGTAGCTTTCAGCACCTCCCATGTCAAAGCCGCATCTTCTCCTGACTATGGCTATCTTCAAGGCTGACTCTCCAGTTTTACGTCCTGCTTATGGCTGATGCCACCATCCCGGCCCTGCCAGGTAGCCGGGTTTCATAAAATTCAAACACTGGTATGGTTTCTGGATTTGAAAGCAGGCCCTCGGCAATATCCTGCAGGGTTGCAAATCCGTCAAAATGCCTGGCAAGCCTGACCATTAATCTCCTGAATAACGGCCGGAAGATCCCGCCTTCAACCTCTGCGTGAACAGCAAGGACAGGCTGTCTGGCCTTGGAGATAGCCTCTATCAGCAGGTCTTCCATCTGTTGCTCATCCCTGATTCCCATGGCAAGCAGTTCCTCTATGCAGGGGCCGGTAGTTGGTATCTGAAGGGTTGAAAACCTTCTCCCTTCTGCCTGGACAAAACATGGTTCAGGCTCTCTCAGGTCGCTTGCGTAAAGGAGCCCGAGCTGGTCTTCCACTGCAAGGCTCAGTGGAGTGGCCTGCCAGCCTGGCGCTGCAACTCCCAAGGGTTTCCGGCCAAAGATCCTCTTGTATGCCTGGAAGGCCTGCTGAAATTCTGCCTTGATCTCGTTTTCGTTCATGGTTTTAAGGTGATCCTGCCACTTCCTGTGGTCCCAGGCATGAACCGCAGCCTCGTGTCCCTCTGCAGTTATCCGTTTGCATAATTCCGGGAAGGCAGTTGCTATTGGCCTTGCAGGAAGCAGGGTGCCTGAAAGTATGGTCCTCAGCCCGTACAGCCTGGGCGCGC
>JALWYO010000097.1 GCA_026992735.1 Deltaproteobacteria bacterium | reverse complement strand
GTTATGTCGAGCGCAATAGACATGTTGAAAAACAGCCAACGATTATTTCAAAATAACACTATAATTACAATATGTTAACCTAAGTCAGAAACTTGAGATGAAAAAAACAAAAGGAGAGCCACATGGGGAAACTCCTTCATTTTAAAAGGGGAACAAGGCTTCCCGGACGCAAGCGCAGACATCTGGAAAAAATAAAGGAAGAACTGCTACAGCACCATGGCATAGATCTTGACAGCCTGCTCGCAGAGGAAAAGGCCAGCAGCCTCAGCATAGAAGAATTCGAGAGCCTCACGGACCGGATACTGCAGACCATTGATTTTTTCTGTGAAGAACATCCTTCTGCCACAGTACATGATATCCTGTACACCATAGAAAACGTAAAGGACATTATAAAGGATACTGCATATCCTGATGACTGATAACCTGGTTGCACCGGGAATAAACAGGGAGATTAAGAGCTATTTGAATGGTGTGATGTCAATTTGTTCAGCCTCTTCGTGCCTGAGGCTGACATGGTAACCTTTTACCATATATTCCACAGGGTCCTTGAGGGGGGCATATTTTATGACTTTCACTTCAGCACCTGTTACAAATCCCATTTCCAGCAGTCTTTTCTTGAAAGGTCCCTGGGCGTTTATCTTTAATACCTTGCCCTTCTGGTTTGTCTTCAGATCGTCAAGCGTCATGATTTATGATTTGGCTCCATTGAAAATATAGATATACGTTTTGTATATTTTTTAATGCTTGCAGCTCCACCCATATTTTAATCCGTATAGGGCACGTAATTTATTGGATCAACCGGGGGCATGCCCCGCCTGATTTCTGCCCTACATTCCAGGCGAACTTGCGAATTGTGTAATCCGGGTTTATATCTCTTAGCACAATAATAATGATTGGTCATATTGGTTCCCGGAGGCCCAAGAATAACACTACTTGCACTGTAGAACAACTTACAGCTATTATACAGTCATCGATTCCCAATGCGGCCTGTTGCCGCAGACATTCGGCTCTATAACAGCTGTGGCCTTGCCGGGGGCCGGTGTGTATTCATTGAAGAAGGAGCAATATATGGCAAAGATAGCTGTAGGTGGATCAAGGACCATTGAATCGTATGATCTGGTCAGTTCGGTGCTGGATAACTTGCTTGTCCCCGGTGATATAGTCCTGTCAGGAAATGCGCCAGGCGCAGACCGGCTTGGCGAGCGCTATGCCCAGGAACACGGGCTGGATTACAAGATTATTCCATCCGAGTGGGAGAAACACGGTCTTAAGGCAACCATGATGCGGAATGAAGTCCTGCTCAAGGCTGCAGACTGCATAATCTTGTTCTGGGATGGAGAATCAAAGGGCTCAAAGCATATGCTGGATATAGCTCTCAGGGCCAAAAAGTTGCTGGCAGAGGTGCGTCCCGATGGATTTATGACGCTTAATATGAACCCGCGGCTTTTATAGGCTAAAATTTGTCTCGTGCTATTGCCGTATCCCAAACAGATGCTCTGAACAATTCACTGAGTGTCCGGTGCTGCTCAGGCAGCATTGGGTCGAATTCCATTCCAACCAGGTGTTTCAGCCCGTTGCGTCTGGACCATCTTACAGTGGCACCGATCTTAAGCGGGGGCATGGTTGGTATCACGAGCTTCAGCTGTTGCCCTCTTTTAATGGGTTTATGGCATTCCACGCAGACTCCACCAATGCTGATATTCTTGATGGAATCAGTATATAACCGCTCGCCATCGCTGAAGGTAAGCTCAATTGCGCTTTCTATTCTCTTATACTTCCTTTTATCCCTATAATTGGTCATCTCTTACTCTCCCCTGCTTCCATCCTGTTTTTTTATCCCAATCCCTGTTTAGGCCAGGGATGTTTTTTTCCTCTTAAAGAATTTATTAACATAATTTTGTTTGATATTCAAAGGGTTCATTTATGGATACCTTGTAATCCGCATTGAGAACGGTAATATTCATAGCAGTGTGCAAGGCCTTCCATGGTCAATTCCGGCAGTAGTTCGTCAATTGTGTTACAGTATTGAAAAAGCACGGATGAAAGGCCGCCGGTTGCAATGACCGCCGGGTCCTGGCCGAATGTGCGCGAAAGCCTTGATACAATATTGTCTGTAAGCCCAGCAAAACCATAGAGAAGCCCAGCCTGCATGGCAGTTTCCGTGCTGGTGCCAAGGGGACCTATTTTATCTTTCGGGAAGTGGATCATGGGAAGCTTTGAGGTGTTGGTAAACAGGGTCTTTGCTGCAAGCAGCAGGCCGGGAGCAATGGCGCCGCCGAGATATTCCCCATTTTCTGATACACAATCGAATGTGGTGGCAGTACCATAGTCAATTACTATGCAGGCTCTTTCAAGGCGTTTGAATGCAGCTATGGAATTTATAAGCCTGTCAGTGCCTATTTCATGTGGGCGGGGATACTTGATGTTGATAATATGCATGGCCATTTGATGGGCGTCAATACAGGTTAGGCCAGGTTGTTTGTCAGCCATATCTGTCCATGTTTCTGCAGCAGGAGGAACAACACTGGACATGACGACAGTCTCAATATCGTGTATGTTCAGGGCGTGTTCCTGGAGGAAAGAGGATAGCAGGGCCCTCAGTTCATCGCCGGTAGCTTCCGGCCTGGTCTGGATACGCCAGGAATCGATAAGCAGTTTTGCCTCAAAAAGGCCGATTACAGAGTGGGTATTTCCTATATCTACGCCAAGGAAGTAACCGCGATTGTCAACTTTTTGATTTTTCATATATTTTTCACCTGCATGGTATTAAGCGTTACGGCTGTCAGCTGTTTCTGCTCATGCCTTTGGATTTGGATATAAAAATGTTTTTAAGTCTTGACAATACAAAACTAAGCAATTAATAAAAGCAAACCTTCACGTTGGGCCCCACTTTCATCCCATCATAACAGGGGAGAATGTGGTAAAGGCTATTTTTGCGTTTTTTTCTACCGCAAAAATACAAAATGTTTATTTATATGGCCTAATTGCTGCTCCGCGTGATGGTGAGTACTTAAAAACTTGAGGCTATAATTCAGAAAATCAGGAGTTAAGAAGGTATGCCTACTATTAACCAGTTGGTTCGAAAGGGCAGGAAGCAGATAAAGAAGAAAACCAAGGCTCCTGCACTTGATTCATGTCCCCAGAGGCGGGGAGTCTGTACCCGTGTCTATACAACTACACCCAAGAAGCCTAATTCAGCGCTTCGCAAGGTAGCACGTGTCAGACTGACTAACGGGATAGAGGTGACATCCTATATACCGGGAATTGGTCATAATCTTCAGGAGCACTCGGTAGTGCTCATAAGGGGCGGCCGTGTGAAAGACCTTCCCGGTGTGCGTTATCATGTTGTAAGAGGTACTCTCGATGCCCTTGGTGTTCAGGACCGCCGCAAGGCCAGGTCCAAGTACGGCACCAAGAGGCCTAAATAACATAAACAGCAGGGGTTTTGCAGGTAAGATATTATGCCACGCAGAAGAGAAGTTCCAAAAAGACAGATTCAGCCTGATCCAAAATATAAGAACACAATGGTCTCAAAGTTCATTAACGGCCTTATGGTTGCCGGTAAAAAGAGCCTGGCCCGCCGTATATTTTACGATGCCATGGAAATAATTGAAAACAGGGCAAAGGAAAACCCTGTCAAGGTTTTTGAACAGGCCATGGAAAATGTAAAGCCCATTGTGGAAGTCCGCTCCAGGCGGGTAGGTGGAGCTACTTATCAGGTTCCAGTTGAGGTGAGGCCTGAGCGTAGGCGCGCCCTGGCCATAAGATGGATAGTTGGCTACGCAAAATCCAGGGGAGAGAAGACCATGTCCCAGAGGCTGGCTGGTGAGCTGCTTGATGCCTACAACAAAAGGGGCGGTGCCTTCAAGAAGAGGGAAGATACCCACAGGATGGCAGAGGCCAACAAGGCATTTGCACATTACAGGTGGTAAAATTAAAGATTTCATTGTGTTACTAGATTTTCGGAGGATGTCATGAGCAAGGAGAAATTTGAACGTACGAAGCCGCATGTAAATGTAGGCACCATAGGTCACATAGATCATGGCAAGACTACTTTGACAGCAGCGATCA
>JALWYO010000096.1 GCA_026992735.1 Deltaproteobacteria bacterium | reverse complement strand
TACTCTGTCACAGCTTCGGATTCTTTTGGAGGTTGTGTTGCCATTACGGCGCCGTGATATAAATGACGCCATTAAGCTTCTTATCTGGATCCAAAACAAAAACCATGCTGCATATCTTTCGCACCGGAGCAAAAATATCGCAAAGCGCGAATAGAAATAGTAAGTATCGTTGTGGGGTTAAATAAAGACAGACTACAGTTTATATTGTTGCCCTTTTTTTGCATTTAAGACACAAAATCTTTCCATGGCCTGGAGGAAATTACACGGAACTTATGATCCTGGATGATGGGTGCCCACAGGCCCGGACATCAATGATCCTGACATACCAGGCTGACCATGTTGCCATAATCTTTCTTATGTGTAAAAGTGCGAACTGCGGATGCCTTGCAGGCGCATTTTATGCAGCTGTCCAGGCATTCTTTATAGTGCAGCAGCAGGCACCGGGTTGCCAGCATACCCGATGCACAATGCCTATAATACTCGTTTTGCAAAAACCAGATGTGCGGCACAGGTTGACACTGCCTTCCTGTACTGCCGAGTCACCGGAGGCACTGATGAACAAGATTGAAAATAAAGACAAGGACAAGGCCCTTTCCATCGCCCTTGCGCAGATCCAGAAACAGTTCGGCAAGGGTTCGGTAATGCGTCTTGGGGACAAGGGCGGCGTTGAAGATATAAAGGTAATACCTACCGGATCCATTGCGGTTGACGTGGCCACAGGAGTGGGAGGCATACCAAGGGGCAGAATCGTGGAAATATACGGTCCTGAATCATCCGGCAAGACAACACTGGCTCTTCACATGATTGCAGAGGCCCAGAAACTTGGCGGCACAGCGGCCTTTGTGGATGCAGAACATGCCATGGACCCGGCATATGCCAGGAAACTTGGCGTAAACACCGACGACCTCCTGGTATCCCAACCTGACTATGGCGAACAGGCGCTTGAGATAGTAGATGCCCTTGTCAGGAGCGGCGCAGTGGACATCATCGTGGTGGACTCCGTGGCAGCCCTGGTACCCAAGGCCGAGATCGAGGGAGACATGGGAGATTCCCATGTTGGGCTACAGGCAAGGCTTATGTCCCAGGCACTGAGAAAACTTACCGGTAACCTGAACCGCAGCAGCACTGCCTTGGTATTTATCAACCAGATACGCATGAAAATTGGCGTAATGTACGGCAACCCGGAAACAACCACTGGTGGAAATGCCCTGAAATTCTATGCCACAATGAGGTTGGACATAAGAAAGATCACTGCGCTTAAAGAAGGGGCGGACCTCATCGGCAACCGGACCAGGGTGAAGGTTGTCAAGAACAAGATAGCACCACCGTTCAAACAGGCTGAATTCGATATCTACTATGGCGAAGGCATCTCAAGAGAAAGCTCACTCATAGACTTGGCCGTTGCCGTGGATATCATAGACAAGAGCGGGGCCTGGTATTCCTACAAGGACCAGCGCCTGGGCCAGGGCAGGGAAAACGTGCGGACCTTCCTCAAGGAAAATCCTGAGGTAGCTGACGAGATAGAGAAACAGGTCAGGCAGGCCTATGACCTGGTACCTTCGGCAGATGCAAAAAAAGATGAAGAACATAAAAAATCCGGGGAGCAGGCCTCATGAAACAGCTAAAAGGATCTGAAGTAAGGCAGCTGTTTCTCGACTATTTCAAGGAAAAGGGCCATGAAATCGTTCCCAGTTCCTCACTTGTCCCTGCGGACGATCCGAGCCTGCTGTTTACCAATGCGGGGATGGTGCAGTTCAAAAAAGTATTCCTGGGTGAGGAAACCAGGCCTTACAAAAGGGCTGCCTCGTGCCAGAGGTGTGTGCGCGCCGGCGGCAAGCACAATGACCTGGAAAACGTGGGCTACACTGCCAGGCACCATACGTTCTTCGAGATGCTGGGCAATTTTTCCTTTGGCGACTACTTCAAAAAAGAGGCCATAGAATTCGCCTGGGAGCTTCTTGTGGACAGGCTCGGCCTGCCTGTTGACAAACTATGGGTCACGGTCTTCAGGGAAGATGACGAGGCTGCAGAACTCTGGCCCAGGCTCACGAGCCTGCCGCCTGAAAGGGTTGTGCGCCTGGACGAGGCCGACAATTTCTGGGCAATGGGAGATACCGGCCCATGCGGACCATGCTCGGAAATACTCATAGACCAGGGGGAACATGTTGGATGCAGAAAGCCGGACTGCAGGGTCGGATGTGACTGTGACAGGTACCTTGAGATATGGAACCTGGTCTTCATGCAGTTCTTCCGTGACCAGTCAGGCACCATGACCCCGCTGCCGGAACCCTGCATTGACACGGGCATGGGCCTGGAACGCATCACTGCTGTCCTGCAGGGGAAACTCAACAACTTTGACACAGATCTTTTCGCAGGCATCATCAATGTCCTGGAAGGCCTTTCCGGCATGGAATACAGGGCGGAAAACGTGACAGATGTTGCCATGCGGGTCATTGCAGACCATGCCAGGGCAAGCACATTTCTCATTGCAGACGGAGTGATACCGTCAAATGAAGGCCGCGGATACGTGCTTAGGCGCATCATCAGGCGTGCTGTCAGATATGGCAGGGTTCTTGAGCTCAAAAAATCATTCATGAAGGCCGCTGCTGCCCGGGTCGTACAGGACATGCAGGCCCAGTATCCCCACCTCGGCAAGGCAGATGCATTCATAGGCGAGGTTCTGGATCACGAGGAATCTAGATTTGCAGAGACCCTGGAATCCGGCATGAAGATGCTGGAAGACTATATCTTAGAGATGAAAGAAAAGGGCCGTGACACCATAGAAGGCGCCTTTGTCTTCAAACTGTACGATACTTACGGCCTGCCTGTGGACGTGGTCCGGGATGTCTGCAGGGAACAGGGTTTGGAATACGACCATGCAGGCTACAACAGGCACCGCCAGGAGCAAAAGGAGCGCTCCAGGGGAGCGGCCAGGGAAGAGGTAACCGAAAAGCTTCCGGATATCTACAGGAAGCTTCTTCAGGAAGGCATGGCCACGAAATTCACAGGCTACGAATCCACCACTGGAAACTCCACGGTCCTGGCCTTGGTGAGCAACGGCCAGGAGACATCTCCGGCAACTACTGGATGGAAAGGCGAGATGGTAGTAAAAGAGACGCCATTCTATGCCGAATCAGGCGGCCAGGCAGGCGACAGGGGCATAATCAAGGGGCCAGATGGTGCTGTAGAGGTAACAGACACTGTAAAAAGAGGCGACCTTGTAATTCACAGGATAGAGGTTACGGAAGGAGAAATCAGGAAGGATGACAGGGTCAGGCTCACAGTAAACGAAGGAAGGAGGCTGGACACTGCCAGGAATCACACCTCCACACACCTGCTGCATGCCGCCCTGAAAAAGGTGCTTGGAGGCCATGTAAACCAGGCCGGCTCCCTGGTGGAACCCGATAGGCTAAGGTTTGACTTTACTCACATGTCAGCAGTCTCCAGGGAAGAAATCAGGAAGATAGAATCCATTGTCAACGAAAAGGTGCGGGCAGACCTGCCTGTAATCACCGAGGTGCTCTCACAGCAGGAGGCCCTGGACAGGGGAGCCACTGCACTTTTCGGAGAAAAATACGGCGAGTTGGTCCGTGTGGTCAGCATCCCTGGTTTCAGCATGGAGCTGTGCGGCGGCACGCACCTGAACCGTACCGGGCAGATCGGCCTTTTCAAGATTACATCAGAGTCAAGCGTGGCATCCGGCATCAGGAGGATAGAGGCGGTAACGGGCACACATGCCATAAAGGCTGTACAGGATATGGAAGACATGCTCCTGAGCCTGGCAGGCGAGCTGAAGTGCCCGGTCAATGGGGTTATGAAACGCGTAAAGGGGCTTGGCCTGAGGGTAAAAGACCTGGAAAAGGAGCTGAAAACTGTCCTTTCCCAGGGAGCCATGACCGACCTGGACAAGGCCCTGGAACAAGCGGAGAATATAGCCGGAATCAAGGTAGTAAGCACGGTGCTTCCGGGCATGGATGCCTCTGCCATGAGAGACGTGGGAGACAGGATCAGGGACAAGCTCGGTTCAGGCGTTGTTCTCCTCGGCTCAGAGCACCAGGGCAAGGCATTGCTCCTGTGCATGGTCTCCAAAGACCTGGCAGGTAAAATCCATGCAGGTAAAATCGTGAAGAAGATATCCCGGCTTATCGGCGGAGGTGGAGGCGGACGTCCCGACATGGCGCAGGCCGGCGGTTCCAACCCTCAAGGCCTGGCTTCTGCCATTGAAGCTGCCGCAGACGTTATCAGAAACATGGCCTAGCGCTTCTGCCTGATCGGCTACTGTTTATGAAAAACATGGATGACCAGCTGCTCACGGATATCCTGGCACATTCCCCAATCTTTCATGGCATTGCACCGGAGAAGATACGCAGGAAATTCCTGCCCGCCATGCACCTTGTGCACTTCCAGAAGCAGATGAAAAGGCGGGGATTTCTTACCAGCCGGTATTTCTACCTGGTGGCAAGAGGGGTTGTTCATGGATTCCTGATGAATGAGGATGGAGAAAGAAAAGTAACCCTGTTCGTCTTGAGAAAGGGAGACGGTTTTGACGTAATCACCTTGCTGGATGAACAAAACAGCATGGTTTCCTATGACTGCCTTGGCATGGACGTAACATGCCTTGCCGTTCCCCTTGCTGAAATGAAAAATTGGGGAAGGCAAGAGCCTGAAATAGCAAAGGCCCTTTTGCTGTACATGGGCCGCCTCCTTCTGGAACTTGAAGAACTGGTCTTTGACCTCTCCCTCAATGACACGGCCACAAGGCTGATTAAACTCCTACTGAAACACGCAGATACTACCATTGAAAAAGATCATGGTGTACCGGTACTGCACCATCTGACACATGAAGAGCTTGCAAGCCTTATAGGTTCAGTCAGAGTAGTGGTGAACAGGCAACTCAAAAAATTAAAAGAAATGAGCCTTATTGAGATGGAAAAGGGCAAAGTCATCATAAACGATCTGAAGGCCCTCATGGAGATGATGGAAAAACACACCAGGGAAATGAGAAAATAACTGAACAAAAACAGCTGCATTGTAACCTTAGTCACTTGACGTTTCCCTCCTGATCGTTAGCTTTTCAGCAGTAATCATAATTACAGCGTAATTTACCAAATTCCAGGGGTAAATTGGACTAAAGCGTGAAAAAGCCTGAACCTGCAGACCAAGCCAAATGCCGCGAAAAAGAGCTGCACATCAAGGCCCTGAGCAGCAATATCCCGGCAATGCTGGTTTCCATAGACAAAGACCTTCATATCAAACATACCAACAACGCATTTCAGGAGATGCTGGGAAAACCCGGCAGCAGGCCGCGATATTATCCCGATACCCTTCCATCCATCGTCTCAGCACAGGACAGAAAGAAATGTTCAGCCTGGCTGAAAGAAGTATTTTCAGACACCAAAAAGCTGCCATCTGAGAAAGAGTTTACCATAATCCTGGACCAGGGCCCTGTCCTTTATTGTCTGTTCAGGGCGTATTTCATGTCTTTCCAGAAGGATGCCGGCCCTGCAAAACGCCTGCACATCATGATCATCGACCAGACAGACCGGGTACTCCTGAAACAATGCGCGGTAAGAGACGAAAAGCTCAAAAACATCGGTGCAATAGCAACAGAAGTGGCCCATGAAATAAAGAACACCATAACGGCCATCGGCGGTTTTGCCAGACGGCTCAGAAAGACAATGCCCGACAACGTTGACCTGCAAATCATAGAAGCAGAATCCACCCGTCTGGAACGGCTGGCGAGGTCTATAAATACATATGTGCGGCCGGGGCAGAAGCATGGCCAAAAACAGCCTGTAAAGCAGATACTGGAACAGAGCCTTTACCTGATGACACCTGTACTTAAGAGCAAAAATATAAAAGTCTATTCGGATATAGGCGAAATTCCCGTGCAGTTTAAAAGCGATGCGGATATTCTTTCTACAGTGTTTGTGAACCTTATAAGAAATGCCACAGAAGCCCTTGGGCAGGGTGGAATTCTCAAGATCAGATGCAGATGGTCGAATGACCAGTTGCAAATAGAATTCGAAAACAGGATGGAGAAAAAAGGCGTAGCTGACCAGCAGATGCTCTTCAAATCCATAGAACAGGGCGGGCGCAGCATAGGCCTTCCCTTGTCATACAGGATGGTCAGAGACCTGGGAGGCAACCTGGCATTTTCCCAGAATAACGGCTCCGCTATATTCAAAATAACATTGCCGGGAATATAAAAGATGAAATACAGCCAGATCTGGAAATTCATATACTGGCCAACGGTATGGGCCCTGGCCCTCTATCCATGGCATCCCCTGCAACCTGCAGATAAAATGCCTGGAACTTTCATGACAGTGGCAGGAGTGGTCTTGATATTATACGGGCTGGCAGTCCACATAGTTGCAGGCAAGACCTTGAAAGCCCTGGGCCATACTTCCGGGAACAACAGCATCTGGCCAGACAGGCTGGTAATAAAAGGCATATACTCGGCCATGAGGCATCCACAGCATCTTGGCCTCACCCTGATTCCCATGGGCATAGGCTGTCTGATAGGCAGCTTCCAGGCGGTTTTAGCCGCAGGCTGGACAGTCGCTGCGGCATTCTTCTTTGTGCTGGCAGTTGAAGAACCGGAATGCATACGCAAGTTCGGACAGGATTATTTCCACTACATGGAGCAGACCCCACCCTTCTCTCTCAGGCCCTCAGCCCTGATACAGGGCATAAAATTCATCAAGGGACTGTGATAAAATAGCCTTCTTCCAGAGACAGAGACCTTTCAGCATGCATGTTCACGGCGTCTTCAGGACTTTAACGATAGAAATGGTCTTGTAATAATAAAATTTTCCGCTATCATCGCATAAGGGCAAGGACTACTTCAACCAGGTACTGTTCACACGGTTTGTTGATTCTGCTGCGTTCCAGGCATTTCACATACGGAGATCATGCCTGTAGTCAGCGCCTGAATCAACTACCAATTAAATACCGACTAACGGAGAGAAACATGCAAAACAAAAGAATAATAACAAGCCAAAAGTCAATAAAGGCCGCCATTACCACGCTTTTCATCGTTCTTATGATGCCATCAATCCCGCTCCATTCGGCACCTGTCAACTGGAAACAGGAGGTCATGTTCAACTTTGACAAATCGGCATCACTGCCAGCGGGATTCAAGATAGAGACCACCGGTCATACCAGGCATAATGCCCGGTGGCAGGTTGTTGCAGACGCTGAAGCGCCTTCCAAGCCCAACGTTCTCGGGATCACAGAGATCAAGTCGCCATCGGGGTACCAGTTCAATCTATGCTGGACCGACAGGGTGCAATTTAAAAATGGCACTATCGAGGTCAAGGTCAGGGCAAACAGTGGACGTATTGACGAGGGTGGTGGCCCGATGTGGCGGGTCAAGGACCGGAATAACTACTACGTGGCAAGGCTGAATCCTCTGGAGGACAATTTCAGGATATACTATGTAAAAAACGGCAGGAGAAGCATGATTGCCTCTGCATCTGTCAACGGGATAAAAAAAGGCCAGTGGTTTACCATAAAGGTTGCAGTGCAGGGAGATAAGATCACGGGATGGGTAAACGCTGTAAAACTCATCGAAACCAAGGATTCCACCATACAAGACCAGGGCGGCATAGGGCTCTGGAGCAAGGCGGATGCCGCATCCTCATTTGATGATCTTGCCATAGAAATAGACAATTAGAAAATGGCAATCAAAACAGAAACCATGAAATCCTGCCCCTTCAGGCCACTGTCAGACCTGGTGGCCATGTGCCGCAACAGGAAGCCATGCAGCGCAATATGCCTTGCGGAAGCTGTGATCCTGCTGCTCTGCATTCTGACTCTTTTTGCCATGAACGGGTGCAGCAGAGAGGAACAGGAAGTCGTGGTCTATACGTCCGTGGATGATATCTTTGCACGGCCTGTTGCCAGAAAGTTCCAAAAAAACACCGGAATCATGGTAAAACTCGTCACAGATACCGAGGAGACGAAGAGCACCGGGCTTCTGAACAGGCTGATTGCCGAGAAAGACAGGCCTGTTGCCGACGTATTCTGGAGCGGCGATCCGGTAAGGGCGGCCCTGCTGAAGGCAAAGGGTGTCTCAGCCCCTTACCATTCACCAGGTGCAGCGGGCCTGCCTGCTGAATTCTCCGACCCTGACGGCTACTGGAGCAGCTTTTCCACCAGGGCAAGAATGCTCATATACAACAGCAAGAAACTCCGGGGAGACATGGTGCCCTCTTCCATATTCGACATGAATGACAAGCGCTTCCAGGGCAGGGCGTGCATTGCAAATCCCATGTTCGGAACTACATCCATGCATGCCGCTGCCCTGTTCCAGGTGTTGGGCCCTCCAAAAGCAAAAAAATTCTTCGAAGACTTTGCCAGGAACGGTGGCAAGGTCCTGGCATCAAATGGGGATGTAAAACAGCGTGTTGCCGATGGCACCTGTCTCATAGGCCTGACCGATTCCGACGATGTTAGCACTGCACTATCTGCAGGAAGCCCAGTTGGCTTTGTCTTCCCGGACCAGGACGGTATCGGCACCCTGTTGATTCCCAATGCCGCAGTGCTGATAAAGGGTGCTCCCCACCAGGAACAGGCCAGGAAATTCATTGATTTCCTGCTGTCTCCTGATACAGAACGGATGTTGGCCAAGAGCGCTGCAGCCCAGATTCCCCTGAGAAAGGGCATAAAGGGGCCACAAATTTTTCCGCCTGTTGATAAGATAAAGACTATGAAGGTGGACTACCAGCAACTTGCCCTGACCCTTGAAAAGATCATGAAGGATTTCCTGAAGGAATGGACTGACCAAAACTCATGACCCTGTCGGTAATGACACTCGAGAGGCCGGGCAGGTGGCGCATGGCTGGCCTGGCCACGGTAATCCTGTCGTCTGTATTGCCGGCATTTCCTCTTATCAAGGGAATTTTTCACGCTGAATCCCTGGAATTATTCAGAAAACTCGGCGATTTTCCCGTCTTGCTGCTGAAAAGCATCTTCATCAGCTTTTCAGGGGCTGTTATTGCACTGGTGCTGGGTCTCCTGGCCGGGGTCATGCATGCTCTCTACCACTACAGGGCAAGACAGGCCATCCTGTTCCTGTTCATGTTGCCGGTAATAGTGCCCCCGCTCCTCTGGTCAGTCAGTTTTAACAACCTGGCTGGCATGACAGGGCTGGCGTTTACTGCATTTTACAGCCAGACAGCCCTTGTCCTGATCACCGTCATGATAACATTTCCCATGGTTGTGGTGGCCACGCTGTCCGCCTGTACCGGGCTCAAATCCAGCCAGTGTGATGCTGTCCGGCTCGACGGAGGAGAGGGCCGGCTGGTCCTGCTTGCCGCCAGGTTCTGCCTGTCTCCTGCAGCCATGGCAGCATGCCTTGGTGCATTCCTGACACTCTCCAGCCCGGGGGCGGCAATGGGGCTCGGCACCAGGACAGCCATTTCAGAAATAATCCTCAGTTTTTCAGCACTCTACAACATGAAACTGGCTGCATTTCAATGCATGCTACTGGCACTTTCCACGATAGCGCTGGCAATCGCAATCCTGTGGTTCACAGGGAAAAGGCCTATTGAACTTCTGTCTGGAGCTCTGAAGGGCCTGGAGCCTGTCCTGCACAAAAAAATGTCTGCCAGGGCATTCCTTTTCAATGGTCTATGCTGCCTTTTCCTTGTGCTAATGCCCATAGCAGGATTGCTGCTTCCTGCGCTAACACCTCCAGATTACGGCATCCTTGTCCATACCATCTCCCGCACCATGGGGCCTACCCTGCTGTATTCACTTGGAGCAGCCGCCATTGCCACTGCAGCAGGAACAGGTGCTGCAATCTGCATGGGCAGGTTTGCAGGCATGAGGGTCACGGGCCTGGGGGCCATGCTTGTAATCTTTTCCCTACCTGCCTCATTGACTGCCCTGGGCTTTGTTTACGCAGGCAGCCAGGCACCGGGATGGGCGGATTTCATTTTCAGGAGCCCCCTGGCAGTCTGCCTGGCACAGGGGCTCCGGCTCTTTCCCGTGCCTGCGCTGCTCGCTGCCAGGTTCATCAGCTCTATACCTTCCTCATGGTCCCATGCCGCTGAGATACAAGGCGTATCACTCTTGCTCTTCGCAAGGCGGATCATAGCACCACTGGCATCCAGGACCGTGCTGGCAGGATTTATGCTGGCATTCCTGCTTTCCGAGGCAGACGTTGGCACCGTGCTCCTGTTGCACCCGCCCGGCGCGCAGAACCTGCCCCTGGCAATCTTCACCATAATGGCCAATGCGCCGCGCAGCACAGTATCCCAGCTTTGTTTACTGTATCTGCTATCTGCTTCCATCTTTCTCTTACTCCTGACCCGTACCTGGAACATGGGACAAACCAGAAAAACCGGGAGTCCGGCGTGAAGGGATTCAGGCTGAACAGCATAACCAAAAAATACAGGGGCAGACAGGTCCTGTCGAAGATATCCTGCAGCATTGCGGCAGGAACCAGGTGGGGCATCCTGGGTCCGTCAGGAAGCGGGAAATCCACGCTGTTGCGCATAATTTCCGGCCTGGAAGCACCTGACGCCGGAGAAATATATCTTGACGGCAACATAATTTCCAGGCCAGGCTCTCTGGTTGTTCCTGCAGCCATGCGCGGTATATCCATGGTATTCCAGGACCTGGCACTGTGGCCCAACCTGACGGCACTGGAAAATGTCGTCATAGGCATGGAGAAAAACCCTTCCAGTATCGAGCAGGCAAAGAAAAGCCTTGAAATGTGCGGCATCATGGAACAGGCCCATAGCTATCCGGCAGAACTGTCAGGCGGTGAACAGCAGCGTCTGGCCCTGGCAAGGGCCATGGCAAGAAAGCCAAGATACCTGTTCCTCGACGAGCCCTTCAGCGGACTGGACATAGGGATAAAGGCCAATATCATAAAGAGGATAAAGGCACTTCCAGATACGCATTCGATAACTACCGTTCTTGTAACCCACGATCCTTTCGAGGCAGTCACGCTTTGCGAAAAGGTGATCTGCCTGGACCATGGAGAAATATCAGATTCCGGCAATCTGAAACAGCTTCTGGAGGGATCGAAGGCCCCCATCATGAAAGCCTTCAGGGAATTCCTGGATATCTGTTCAGAGGGCACTGCATCCGCTGCATTGCCGGCCACCTGATGGATGTTGCTTTTGGCAACGGGCCTCAATAATCTTCTCGGCAAGTTGCCAATCTTCAAGCGTATCCACGTCAATAGCAGCCTCTGGGAAAGGCATGATGACCGGACCTGCATTACATCCCAGGACTGCTGACGCCCTTATAAATGCCTGCTCCAGGCCCAGCCTGCCCGCCAAGTACCTTGCCGCCCAGGTCCAGCCGAACCTGGAGATTATCCTGGCCGGATGCTTGCGCTCCTGCTCGATCTCCTGCCAGAACCCGGCTGCTCTGAAGGCCTTCCTGCTCATGAAGCCGAACAGGTTGCAGCTGGAATAGCAACCTCCCCTGAACCTGTAAAAAGTCCTGCGCACGTCAGGAAATGCCTTCCTGATGATATCCAGCCTTGCCAGGCCAACAAGCAGATCTTCCGGGGCATTGAGGGCGGCACTGCAGAAAAAATCCACCATTTCGGCAGTTAACAGCGCGTGGTCAGCCGTGGTCAAGAGGACAGGGGCACCCCCTCCTGCCTGTTCCAGGGCCTTCAGGGCGCTCCGGCTGGGCGTCTGCTCGTTGCGCACCCAGGAAATCCTGCCGGAGGATATTGCCTGCGAGAGCCCGGGCATCTCCGCAAACTCGCTCATTTCCGGGCTGCAAAGAAACACCTGCATAACGAACCTGCTGGCAAGAAGCGAATCCAGCACCCGCTGCAGCATTGGCCTTCCGCAAACCGGTATCAGTGCCTTGATCGGCACGTGAAATTTCCCAGGCAAGGCGCTGTTCCTCTTCCTCTCGCCTGCCAACACCACGGCGTTGAATCCAGGCCTGTCATGCCTGCTCCTTCCGGGCCTGCGCGCTGCATCCATCATGCAAGGTCCTTTTCGTATATCCGGTAAATCTTGTAAGGTTCGGCGCCAAGTGCCTCGATGATACGTCTCATGGGCAGATTGTCCTCTAATATCCAGGAAAGCTCGAGCTCTGTAATACTGGTATGCATCACCTCGTTCATCACGTCCCGTATCAATCCCAGGCTCAGTGCTGCGCCTGTCAGGCTGTCCTGGTACTTTTTCAGCACACCCATCAGCAGCACCCTGGCAGTCCTGAAACGGTGAAACTTCAGCCCGGCCAGAAGCTTCAGCCATCCCAGGGGGAACAGCCTGCCATCCAGGCCCTGCATGATCTCGTTAAGGTTTGGCAGTACCACTATGAACCCAGCGGGTTCGCCATTGACCTCTGCTATCCTTATGAGGCCTGGATCTGCAAAAAAACGCAGGAGCCTGCCTGTTTCCATATACTCTTCCCTGGTAAATGGCACAAATCCCCAGTTTTCCGACCAGGCATCGTTGAATATGGCAAACATTGTATCCAGTTCCTGCTGGAAATCCCGTTTTCTCAAGGGCCTAGTCCTGAAATCACCATTCCTTCTGCCAAGTATGCGCCGCATGCGCTCCAGGATTCGAGGCTCTTTTCTTATGGAATATGCGATCAGGTCCATGGCCTTCCTGTAGCCGAGCTCCTCGATATGCCGTGAATAATACCGCGGAGCATGCCCCATCATCATGGAAGGAGGCGTCTCAAAACCCTTGACCAGAAGACCGCATTCCTGGTTTATGGAAAGATTGAACGGGCCCAGGGCCCTTTTCATTCCATGCTCCTGCAGCCAGGCACCTGCAGTATTCATAAGGGCATGGAAAATCGCAGGATCATCTTCCGCCTCAAGCACACCCCAGAACCCTGTATCATCCCGGTAACGCCGGAGATAAAGCCTGTCCACCTGGGCGCTTATGCGCCCTACAGGCCTGCCATGCCGGAACGCCATCCAAAAACAGCATTCCGCATGTCTAAAGTAGGGGTTGCCGGGAGAAAAATGCATCTTTCTCTCAACAGTGAGCGGAGGCACCCAGCAGGCATCGGTGCGGTAGATATGCCAGGGCAGCCGGATAAATACCGACATGTCAGCCCTGCTTTCCACCTTCTTGACAATTATGCCTGAGAAGTCATTCATTGTTGTCTTACCTGTTCCGTAACTTATCAATAAATCCGTGCAAATTCTTCTGTATATGCTTACAGGCAGGTGCAGATACAATACAAGTGCGCTTGACACTGTGATTAGTTATCATGCCATAACCTGGAGAAACAAGGAAGGATTGGACTTTCACACAGAAAAATCTTATATTATTCAAAATTAATATAAACTCCTGCTGTTATAACAGCATTATGGAATATGAAAGGGTCTTGAAACAATAGCAATGAAAGCAATAATACTC
>JALWYO010000095.1 GCA_026992735.1 Deltaproteobacteria bacterium | reverse complement strand
TACCAAGTGTTTAAATTATGCCAGCAGTCTGGTTAAGGACAATCCTGATCTCAAGCCTGTAAAAAAGGCGTTAAATACGGTTCGTAAACACAAAGATCGAATAGTGTCTCGATGGGGCAATGATTACAGCAATGCCCTGCTTGAAGGAATGAACGGTTTATTTCAGGCTGCAAGAACCAGAGCCCGTGGATACAGGAATGCTCAAACCTTCATTACCATGATCTACCTCATTGGAGCGCCCATGGGTCATTTCCTGAAATCCACATGAAACGTCGAAGAACCAAAAAACATGCATCAGTGAACGATCCTGGTGAGCCTGGTAAGAAGTATGTCCAATTCCTGGTCACCTCTCCTGAAATGCTTCTTCTGCATGGCAATCTTGAACTGGCCTTCACACATCCTGAAAAAGGGGAGAAGGGTCTCCCGGTCTGCCTCGTGGGACATGTAGATCACGCCGCCGGGAGCCAAGTACTCATTCAGCACGTTCAGAAGGGGCGGGAAGAAACGCTTATGGAACAGGACCTCTGACGCGAGTATTATGTCAAACTTGCCGAGGTCCGAGGGCTCAAACCAGTCCAGGGGCTCGCACTTGAGATTGGAACAGCCGTTTATGATGGCAGATGCCCTGGCAAAGTCCAGGATCTCGTTTTCATAGTCCGTCACTGTCACATCATGGCCAAAGGAACTGGCAACCATGCCGGGGACCGCCAGGCCTGCGCCAACCTCAAGGATTCTCCGGCCAGGCTCAACCGGCATCCCGGCAATAAATTCTGCAAGAACCAGGGATGCCTCCCATATCTTGACCCAGAATGGAAATTCCGGGGCATTCTTGAACACGTCCCCGGTAAGCAGAGGCGTGAGGTCAGCCACGTGCAGGAAGTAAAATGTCTTTCCCAGGACCTTGACACATTCAAAATCCAGCTCGTACTTGGACATGAGCCTCTTCACGATGGGCAGGGCATCCTCCGGCACCGCCACCTTCTTTGCCCTTCCCTGCTCGTCTCCCCTGCCCCTTTCAGTAGATACTCTGAGCTTTAACATCAGGCTGCCTGCCTTTCCCTGCGGCGTTTTTCCTTTTCCTCGTAAAACACCCTGCCGGTACCAGCCGGTATCAGCCTGCCCATGATGACGTTCTCCTTCAGGCCCCTCAGGTAGTCCACCTTGCCTGCAATAGATGCGTCTGTCAGCACCTTGGTAGTCTCCTGGAAGGATGCGGCCGAGATAAAGCTGTCAGTGGTCAGGGAGGCCCTGGTGATTCCAAGCAGCATGGGCTCTGCGGTGGCAGGCTCTCCGCCCTTAGCCATGATCCGCTCGTTTTCCTCCTCGAACCGGTGCCTTTCCACCTGTTCACCGAGCATGAAGCTGCTGTCGCCAACACCTGTAATCTTGACCCTCTTCAGCATCTGGCGCACGATTATTTCTATATGCTTGTCATTAATCCTGACGCCCTGGAGCCTGTAAACCTCCTGGATCTCGTTCACCAAGTAACGGGCCAGCTCCTTCTCACCCTTGACCCTGAGGAGGTCATGGGGATTTATGACACCGTCCATCAGGGGTTCACCTGCACGGACATAATCGCCTTCATGGACATTTATATGCTTGCCCCTGGGCACCAGGTATTCCCTGGGTTCACCGAACTCAGGAGTGATTATTATGCGGCGCTTGTGCTTGATATCCTTGCCAAAAGAGACTACGCCGTCGATCTCGGAGATTATTGTGTATTCCTTGGGCTTCCTGACCTCGAACAGCTCTGCCACCCTGGGAAGACCGCCTGTTATGTCCTTGGTCTTGGTGGTTTCCCTAGGGATCTTGGCAACGATCTGGCCGGGTTGCACCATGTCTCCCTCGTTAACGGTTATAATGGCCCCGACAGGCAACAGATAGCGGGCTTCTCCCTTTGTCTTCACCAGTTTCTTTGTCCTGCCGCGCTCGTTCTTGATGGAAATCCTGGGCCTGTATTCCGCAGCCTTGTGCTGTATTACCACCTTGCTGGACTTCCCGGTAACCGGATCAACCTTTTCCTGGATGGTGACGCCCTCTATGATATCACCAAATTTTACCTTACCCTCTACCTCGGTGAGGATAGGGATGGTAAACGGGTCCCACTGGGCCAGCTTGGTACCCGGCTCCACCTCCTGGCCTTCCTTTACCAGGAGCTCGGCCCCGTAAATCACTGGAAAGCGCTCACGCTCGCGGCCATCCGGATCTGTGATGAGAATTTCACCGTTGCGGTTCAGCACGACCTCTCTGCCCTCAACATTCACTACAGAGATGAGCCGTTCAAACTTCACCTTGCCGGAACCGTGAGACCTGATCTCTGCCTGCTCCACCTTGCCGCTGGCCGTGCCGCCGATATGAAAGGTACGCATGGTAAGCTGTGTTCCGGGCTCACCGATGGACTCTGCGGCAATGATACCAACTGCCTCGCCCGGGGCCACCATCCTGCCCCTGGCAAGGTCGCGCCCATAACACTTGGCACACACGCCGAACGGGGCCCTGCAGGCCAGCACGGAACGTATCTCCACCTTTGATATGCCTGCATCTTCCAGCTTTTTAACCTTTTCCTCGTCGATCTCCTGATTAGACTCCACAAGCACCTCGCCGGTAACAGGATCAACGATGTCCATAAGGGCAACCCTGCCAAGGACCCTTTCGCCAACCCTCTGAATGATCTCGCCGCCCTCCATGAGGTGTTCGATCTCTATGCCGTCAATGGTGCCGCAGTCCGGTATGGTAATGGTGGAATCCTGGGCAACGTCAACGAGACGCCTGGTCAGGTAGCCGGAGTTGGCTGTCTTCAGGGCCGTGTCCGCAAGCCCCTTCCTGGCACCGTGCGTGGAGATAAAATATTCCAACACGCCAAGGCCCTCGCGGAAGTTGGCCATGATGGGTGTTTCAATGATCTCACCAGAAGGCTTGGCCATGAGCCCGCGCATGCCTGCGAGCTGCCTGATCTGATCCTTGCTGCCCCTTGCGCCGGAATCAGCCATGACGAAAATGGGGTTGAAACTCGGGCCTTCCACCTTCTTGCCGTCTGCGGTCTCGAAAAACTCCGTGGAGATGTCCTTCATCATCTCCTTGGCTACCTCGTCTGTGGCCCTGGTCCAGATATCGATAACCTTGTTGTATCTTTCACCGTCGGTTATGAGACCCTCGGCATACTGGCGCTGAACCTCGGCAACCTCCTCCTGTGCCTTTTTCAATATCTTCCGCTTGTTGGCAGGTATGTGCATGTCGTTTATGGAAATGGATATACCTGCCAGGGTAGCGTGATAATAGCCAAGATTCTTGAGTCTGTCCGCCATGATACAGGTCTTCTTGGCACCGGCAAGACGGTACGCCATGTCTATCAGGCGGCCCAGGTCCTTCTTCTTCATGACCTTGTTTACCAGGGAAAACGGCACCTCGTCAGGAATTATGTCGTACAGGAGGACACGGCCGGCAGTAGTATCCACCAGCTCTCCGTCCAGCATGACCTTGATTTTGGCCTGCAGCTCCACGATACCCTGCTCGTAGGCCATGATTACCTCGTCCAGGGAACTGAAGGCCTTGCCCTCGCCCCTGGCATTTATCTTGTCCCTGGTCATGTAGTAAACACCCAGGACCACGTCCTGCGTGGCGGTGATGATAGGGCCGCCGTGGGCAGGAGAAAGAATGTTATTGGTGGACATCATGAGCACCCTGGCCTCGGACTGGGCCTCTACCGAAAGGGGCACGTGCACCGCCATCTGGTCGCCGTCAAAGTCCGCATTGTACGCAGAGCAGACCAGTGGATGCAGCATGATGGCCTTGCCTTCCACGAGCACTGGCTCGAATGCCTGTATTCCGAGCCTGTGAAGCGTGGGAGCACGGTTAAGGAGCACCGGGTGCTCACGCACCACCTCGTCCAGGGCATCCCAGACCTCGGGAAGTTCCTTTTCCACCATCCTCTTTGCGCTCTTTATGGTGGAAACAAGGCCCTTCTCCTCTAACTTGTTGTAGATAAAGGGCTTAAACAGCTCGATAGCCATCCTCTTTGGCAGACCGCACTCGTGCAGCTTGAGCTCCGGGCCCACCACGATGACAGAACGGCCTGAATAGTCCACGCGCTTTCCAAGGAGATTCTGGCGGAAACGGCCCTGCTTCCCTTTGAGCATGTCGGAAAGGGACTTGAGAGGGCGCTTGTTGGGACCGGTAACCACCCTTCCGCGCCTGCCGTTGTCAAAGAGCACGTCAACCGCCTCCTGGAGCATGCGCTTCTCATTGCGGATGATGATCTCCGGTGCATCCAGGTCCTTTAGGCGCTTCAGCCTGTTGTTCCGGTTTATGACCCTGCGGTACAGGTCGTTGAGATCTGAAGTGGCGAACCTGCCGCCGTCCAGGGGCACCAGGGGCCTTAGATCAGGTGGCAGCACAGGGATAATGTTCAGGATCATCCACTCCGGCTTGTTGCCTGAACCACGGAAGGCCTCTACCACCCGGAGGCGCTTCCCGAGCTTCTTGCGCTTGGCCTCGGACCTGGTCTTCTGCATCTCCTCCCTGAGTTCTACAGAGATGGCATCCAGGTCCAGGTGCTTCAAAAGGTAATGGACAGCCTCGGCACCGATACCTACTTCGAACTTGTCCCCGAACTGCTCATAATGCTGCTGATAGACCTCGTCTGACATGATCATGCCAACGGGAATCTCGGAAAGCTGGGATTCCAGCACAATATGGGACTCGAAATACAGGACTCTCTCGAGCTCCTTAAGGCTCAGGTCCAGGAGAGAGCCTATCTTGCTGGGCAGGCTCTTCAGGAACCAGATATGGGCCACCGGGGCTGCAAGGGAGATATGGGCCATGCGCTGACGGCGGACCTTGGACTGGATAACCTCCACACCGCACTTCTCGCACACCACGCCCCTGTGTTTCATCCTCTTGTACTTGCCGCAAAGACACTCGTAATCTTTTACTGGCCCAAAAATCTTGGCACAAAACAGGCCGTCACGTTCCGGCTTGAAAGTGCGATAATTGATGGTTTCCGGCTGCTTTACCTCTCCATGAGAACGTTTCAGTATGACATCGGGAGAGGATATTGATATGCGTACGGATTTAAAATTGAGCGGATCCTTGGGCTTGGTAAACAGAGCGGTAAGATCGTCCATAAAATAGGCCTCTTATATTTATTAAAATCTTGTAATCTTAATCTGTTATACTATTTATCGATGACTTTCAGTCAAGAGCTGAACAGGCCTGGCAGTTCTGGCGTGCCATTAAAAAGCCACCCTCTGCCAGCCATTTTACAGGCTATTCCAGGAGTTCTATGTCCATGCACAGGCCCTGGAGCTCCTTCACCAGGACATTGAAAGACTCGGGAAGCCCGGCCTCCAGGAAATTGTTACCCTTTACTATCTTTTCGTACATCCTTGACCTGCCGGTAACGTCATCCGACTTAACAGTCAGGAATTCCTGGAGAGAATACGCCGCTCCATAGGCCTCCATCGCCCAGACCTCCATTTCCCCAAGGCGCTGGCCGCCAAACTGGGCCTTGCCACCAAGGGGCTGCTGTGTAACCAGGGAATAAGGCCCGGTGGAACGCGCGTGTATCTTGTCAGAAACCAGATGGTGAAGCTTAAGGATATACATAACGCCGACAGTGATCTTTTCCTTGAAAGGCTCACCTGTCAAGCCATTGTAAAGGGTGACCTGGCCGGTTTCCGGCTGGCCTGCAGCCCTCAGAAGTTTCTTTATCGCATCCTCGTCTGCCCCGTCGAATACAGGAGTGGCAACCGGCACCCCGTTTTCCAGGTGCTGGGCAAGCTCCCTTATCTCTCCGTCATCGAGCCCATCCAGCAGTTCCTGGAGCTCGGATTCGGTGTAGATCTCAGCCATCTTGGCCTTGACCTTTTCTATATCCGCGTTCCTTGCAAGCGCTGCAATCTGCTCTCCGAGCTTCTTTGCGCCCCAGCCAAGATGTATCTCCAGGATCTGGCCAACATTCATACGCGAGGGGACTCCAAGAGGATTCAGAATAATGTCAACAGGCGTGCCGTCCTCAAAATAGGGCATGTCCTCTACCGGCACGATCCTGGATACAACACCCTTGTTCCCATGGCGGCCAGCCATCTTGTCGCCCACCTCCAGCTTGCGTTTCATGGCCACGTAGACCCTGACCATCTTGATAACACCTGGAGGCAGGTCATCACCCTTCTTAAGCCTCTCGATCTTGCCCTCGAAAAATTTCTTTATCCTGTCTATCTCCGACTCATACCAGTCCAGGATGTCCTGCACAAAAGGATCTGCGGAACTTTTTCCCTCAAGAATAAGGTCCCTGAGCCTGTGAAGAGGCACCTTGGCAAGGGCCTCGGGGGTTATCTTCTTGCCGGCCTCAAGACACAACCTGTGGCGGCCGTCTTTTATTGCCACAGCAGGCTTCTTGCCCACGAGATGTTTCTCGAGCTTTTTCAGGGTGGTGCGCCTGATAACGTTTATCTCGTCTTCCTGGTCCTGCATTATTGCCGCAATCTCCAGGTCTTCTATCCGCCTGGCCCTTTCGTCCTTTGCTATGCCCTTTCTTGAGAAGACCCTGGCATCCACCACGACACCCTGTATTCCAGGAGGAACACGCAGGGATGTATCCTTCACGTCCCCGGCCTTTTCGCCAAAGATGGCCCTCAGAAGCTTTTCCTCTGGCGACAGCTGGGTTTCTCCCTTGGGAGTGACCTTGCCAACCAGGATATCACCGGCCTTTACCTCTGCCCCCACCCGGATAATGCCTGCATCATCCAGGTTTCTCAGGGCTTCATCACCAACATTCGGAATATCGCGGGTTATCTCCTCGCGTCCGAGCTTGGTATCCCTTGCCTCTACCTCAAACTCTTCTATGTGGACCGAGGTGTATACATCATCCTGGATCAGACGCTCGCTGACAATAATGGCGTCCTCAAAATTGTATCCACGCCAGGGCATGAAGGCCACCACCACGTTCTTGCCAAGGGCCAGCTCTCCATTGTTGGTGGATGCGCCGTCAACAAGGACCTGTCCCTTTTTTATCCGCTCACCTGGCTTTACTATGGGGGTCTGGTCCATTGTAGTGGTCTGGTTGGACTTCTGGTACTTGATAAGCTTGAATATCTCTACTTCAACCGGCTTGCCAGTCTCCTTGTCCTCTTCGTAGGCCACCACCAGGCGGTTGGCGTCCACATCTTCTATCCAGCCATCACGCTTGGCAATAATGGCCACACCTGAATCCCGTGCCACTGGCTTTTCTATGCCGGTTCCAACCAGGGGGGCATCGCATTTCAGGAGCGGAACTGCCTGGCGCTGCATGTTGGAGCCCATAAGGGCCCTGTTAGCGTCATCATTTTCCAGGAACGGTATAAGGCCGGCTGATACGCTGACAAGCTGGTTAGGGGCAATATCAATGGCCGTGACCTCTTCGGCAGGCGCCATGAAGAATTCACCCCTTTTCCGCACACCGACAAAATCCTCTACTATGCGGCCATTCTCATCCAGCTTTATGGTTGACTGGGATATGACATGCCCCTCTTCCTCTGAGGCGGTCACGTAAACTATCTCGTCAGTAAGCTTTCTGTCCTTCACAAGCCTGAGAGGTGTCTCGATAAAGCCATATTCATTCACCCTGCCATAGGTGGCAAGTGAAACAATCAGACCGATATTCGGACCTTCAGGGGTCTCTATGGGGCATATCCTGCCGTAATGGGTTGGATGCACGTCGCGCACCTCGAAACCCGCCCTCTCGCGGGAGAGGCCTCCGGGGCCAAGGGCAGAAAGACGCCTCTTGTGTGTAATCTCGGACAGCGGATTGGTCTGATCCATGAACTGGGAAAGCTGGCTGGAACCGAAAAATTCCTTGATGACCGAGGTAACCGGCTTTGGATTGACCAGGTCATTGGGCATGAGGGCCTCTATTTCCTGGAGGGTCATACGTTCCTTGATGGCCCTTTCCATGCGCACAAGACCGATCCTGTACTGGTTCTCTATGAGTTCTCCCACAGACCGCACCCTTCTGTTGCCAAGGTGATCTATATCGTCAACCGGCCCCTGGGAATCCTTAAGATGGATCAGCTCCTTAACTATGTAGATAATGTCAGAGGGGATAAGCACCCGCTGGGAGAGTGGCACATCGAGGCCCAGCCGCTGGTTCAGCTTGTAACGGCCCACCTCGGACAGGTCATAGGTATCCGGCTTGAAAAACAATGATTCAAAGAACTTCTGTGCCACATCGGCAATGAGAGGGCTGGACGGCCGCAGGCGGCGGTATATCTCCAGGATAGCGTCTTCCTTGGTTTCCACCTTGTCAACAAGGAGCGTATCTCTCATGGAAGAGCTGACCCTTATACCGTCTATAAAAAGGGTATTTATCTCAGTAATGCCATTTTCACGCAGTATATCAAGATCTTCTTCAGCAAGCCTGGTATTTTTGGGTATCAGTATCTCACCGGTAGCGGCATCAACCACGTCCTGCGCAATAACCTTGCCGATGAGGTCATCCTCGTCAACCGGAATCCTCTCTATGCCGTGCTCGGCAAACCTCCTGAGCATGGCCTTGGATATCTTCCTGTGCCGTTTAAGCAGCACCTCACCGGTCTCTGGATTAAGCACGTCCATGCTGGCCCGCTGTCCCTTGAGCAGCTCGGGAATCACCTTCCTGTAAACCAGCTTGCCCTCAAGATAATAGGTATCCCATTGATAAAATTCTTTAAGGATATCGTCAGTAGAGAGACCTATGGCCTTGAGCAGGATGGTGGCTGGAAACTTGCGGCGCCTGTCTATCCTCACGTGGAGTATGTCCTTGGGATCAAACTCGAAATCCAGCCAAGACCCGCGGACAGGTATCACCCGGCAGGAATAGAGGAGTTTACCGCTGGAATGTGTCTTGCCCTTGTCATGATCGAAAAATACTCCAGGAGACCTCTGGAGCTGGCTGACCACCACCCTCTCAGTACCGTTTATAATGAAGGTGCCGGTCCTGGTCATTATCGGGATGGTGCCAAAATATATCTCCTGCTCCTTGATATCCCTGATACTCTGCACCCCGGTATCCTTATCCACATCATAAGACAGCAATCTTATTACTATCTTTACAGGGGCCTCGTACGTGCTTCCCCTGGAAAGGCATTCCTCCTGGGAATATTTTGGCTCTCCTATCGTATACTTGACAAACTCAAGGGACGAGGCCCCGGTGAAATCATTGATGGGGAACACATTCTTGAAAACTGCCTGGAGGCCAAGCTCTTTCCTGGCTTCAGGCGTTACATCCCTTTGTAGAAATTTTTCATATGGTTTTTGTTGAACTTCAATAAGATGGGGTATTCCAACCGCCCTTTTTACCTTGCCGAAACTCTTTCTAATAGAAAAATTCTGGATACTTAACATAGACGATGCCTCAAAGTGGCCGGATATTGACGCTGAAACTGATGACTGTGAAAAAATCTAAAAAGGGTCAGAGGCACCTGCCCAAGCAAGTGCCTCCTGGGGAAAACTGACTGTTACTTGATTTCTACCTTGGCTCCAACTGCTTCTATCTGTTCCTTGATCTTCTCAGCCTCTTCCTTGGATACACCTTCCTTGATGGGCTTGGGAGCGCTCTCTACCAGGTCCTTTGCCTCCTTGAGACCAAGACCGGTCACTGCCCTGACTTCCTTGATGACCTTGATCTTCTGACTGCCGAAATCCTGGAGGACAACGTCAAACTCGGTCTTTTCCTCCTCGGCACCGCCTGCCTCACCTGCCGGGGCAGCACCAGCAGCTGCCACAGCTACCGGTGCAGCTGCAGATACGCCAAACTTGTCTTCAAGCTCCTTGATGAACTCGGAGAGTTCAAGCACTGTCATATTTGATATAAACTCAATTACATCTTCCTTGGTTACAGCCATTTTATCTGATTCCTCCTGAAATATTTAAGCAATATGATTTGAACAAAACCCATTAAAATGCATCAGCCTGTATTAAAGCATGATGCGATGCTACTGTTTCTGCTCTTCAATAGCCCGCAGTGCGTAAAGAAATTTCCGCGGGATACCTGACAGTACCTGTACGAGATTGGTAGGCGTGGCAACCAGAACAGACAGCATCTGGGCAATAAGAACCTCCCTGCTTGGAAGCTTGGACAATGCCTCGATACCAGCAGCATCCATGAGCTTGCCGTTCAGAATGCCGTTCCTGACCTTGAGTGCCTCGTGATCCTTGGCAAAATCCATAATCACCTTTGCGACCTGCACAGGATCTTCGTAGGCAAATACAGCGGCATTCGGGCCCTGAAAGGATTCGAGCAGGGGCTCTGCCTCCGTGCCCTTGATGGCAATACGGAAAAGAGTATTCTTGGAGACCTTTAATTCCCCCTGGACATCTCTCAGCTTTGCCCTGAATTCGGTGACGTCATTTACGCTAAGCCCTGGAAATTCCACCAGGGTAACTGAAACAGACCTGGAAAACTTGTCGTGTAGCTGTTCTACCAGGGCTTCCTTCTGACTTCTGTTAAGTGGCAATTTTATCCCCCCTTTCTGCCATAGACAGTTTATTTACTGCCAAAGCAGTGGTCACTCCGGTCTAGGTAGGTGAGACGGCTTACTGTCTCATTAAACACCAGGTACCTACTGTCTTTGACTTTACGAGCGCCCGGTGAGGACGCACATAAGTTTAAAAAATTAAATTCTCTGTAAAAACCTCGACAGGCACAATGCCAAGCACAGACCCACCCAAGATAAAAAATGGATTTAATACAGGATTTCAACAAATTATTGACTGGAGCAGACCATCAATACTGACACTGAGCCTGCCGGGAACAGTTACAGGCATAGTCTCCGCAGTCCGTGCAGACAACAATTCCATGATGCAAAAAAAGCTTGCTGCCCGAGAAGTCTGTAAAGTTTCAGCCTTGACAAGATCAAGCTGCGGCACTCTTCAGCTCTGATGGTTCGAGTCTCACTCCAGGCCCCATGGTGGTGGAAAGGGCAGCCCCTTTTACATAAGTGCCCTTGGCAGATGCAGGCTTCAACCTCAAAATGGTGTCAGCCACTGCTGAAAAATTTTCCTCGAGCTTTTCAGGGGCAAACGACGACCTGCCTATGGGCAGATGAAGCACTCCAGCCCGGTCAACACGGAAATCCACCTTGCCACCCTTGATATCCTTGACCGCCTTGGCCACATCAAAGGTAACGGTCCCTGTCTTTGCATTTGGCATCAGCCCTCTTGGCCCAAGAATACGGCCAAGCTTGCCAACTACTCCCATCATATCAGGAGTGGCCACAACCTTATCAAAATCAAGCCAGCCTTCCTTCTGTATCTTTTCAGCCAATTCCTCGCCGCCTACATAATCAGCACCGGCTTCCTCGGCCTCCTTGATCTTTTCGCCCTTTGCAAATACAAGAACCTTTGCGGTCTTGCCAGTACCATGCGGCAATACTACTGAGCCCCTTATATTCTGATCCGCCTTCCTGGGATCCACTCCGAGATTCACGGCAAGATCTACACTCTCGTCAAAATTGGCGTAATGGGTCTGCAGTACCAGCTTGACTGCTTCATCCAAAGTATATTTTTTATTACTATCAACCAGTTCTCTGGCCTTCTGATATTTTTTGCCTCTTTTACCCATGGCTTTTCACCCTTATTACTGATTGACTACTTCAATTCCCATGCTGCGGGCAGTGCCCTCGATGGTCCTGACGGCGGCATCAAGATCCGCAGCAGTAAGATCAGGCATCTTGGTCTTTGCTATCTCGGCACACTGTGCCCTGGTCACAGTACCAACCTTTTCCCTGTTAGGGACACCGGAACCCTTTTCTATCCCGGCAGCCTTTTTCAAAAGCAGGGACGCCGGGGGGGTCTTCATGATGAAGCTGAAAGACCTGTCGGCATAGACCGTAATCACCACCGGAATTATCATCCCGGCCTGATCAGCAGTCTTGGCATTAAATGCCTTTACAAACTCCATAATATTGACACCCTGCTGCCCAAGGGCGGGCCCTACTGGAGGTGAGGGGCTTGCCTGACCGGCAGGGATCTGCAGTTTTATATAACCAGCCACTTTCTTAGCCATAATGTTACTCCTTAGAGATAAAAACCTTACTTCTTACTTATAGTTAAGCTTAACCAGCCTTCTGTATATGGCCAAACTCCAATTCTACCGGCGTGGAGCGCCCGAAAATCGATACCAGGACTGTAACCTTGCCCTTTTCAGGCTTTACATCCTCGATAATGCCATTGAAATTGGCAAAGGGCCCTTCTGTAACTATCACCTTTTCTCCAGGCAGATAGTCATACTTGGGACGGGGATTGACAGAGCGCTCTTCCATCTGCCTGATAATTTTTTCCGCTTCCTTGTCAGGCAAGGGAACGGGATTATTCTGACCTCCCACAAACCCCGTAACCTTCGGAGTGTCCTGCACGAGATGCCATGTCTCCTTGTTGAATTCCATCTTCACAAGGATATATCCCGGATAGACCTTTCTGGCAGAAGTGCGCTTCTCTCCCTTGACAACCTCCACAACCTTTTCGGTAGGCACAACGATATCTGAAAACTTGTCCTCCATGCCATAGCGCCTGATACGCTCTTCGAGAGAGGTCTTCACCTTGTTTTCAAAACCGGAATAGGTATGCACAATATACCACTTTTTTGACATAAAATCGCCTTTTAACAGCCTAACCTATCAGCATGCCGACGAGCTTGGAGAGGGAGATATCCACGAGTCCGAGGTAACATGAGAAGAATATGGTTATTGCAAGCACTGCAATGGTGAGAGAAATCGTCTCTTTTCTGGATGCCCAGGTAATCTTATCGAACTCTGCCCTTACGTCTGACAGGAACTGCCTGAACAACGCGATCTTGCCTACAGGCTCTTGTTTTAAGACCTCGCGTTTTCTGGACGATGCAGAAGCCGAAGAACCTGCAGCAGCATCACCGGCTGTGGACGGTGCAGCCTTGACAGCTCTGGCATTGCCGCCTGCCTTGACTTTTCTGACCTTTTTTTTTGTCACCTTTTCACCTTGACGTAAAAGTCAAAAAAAATGGCAGGCCAGGAGGGACTCGAACCCCCAACACCCGGATTTGGAGTCCGGTGCTCTACCATTAGAGCTACTGGCCTGCTGCATGACTATTTCATTTTTATTTCTTTATGGACCGTGTGCTTCCTGTCAAATGGACAGTATTTCTTTAACTCCAGCTTGTCAGGAGTGGTACGCTTATTCTTAGTGGTAGTATAATTGCGCCTTTTGCACTCGGTGCATCTAAGGATGATCTTCTCTCGCATGGCCCTGAATTCCTATTCTATTATCTTGCTGACAACGCCGGCGCCTACTGTGCGGCCACCTTCCCTGATGGCAAACCTCAGGCCTTCTTCCATGGCAATCGGCTGGATCAGGTCCGCCTTTATCTTTACATTATCACCAGGCATTACCATCTCG
>JALWYO010000094.1 GCA_026992735.1 Deltaproteobacteria bacterium | reverse complement strand
CCGCCTGCCGCGTTACGTGCCACCCGGACCCTGCTGCCGCAGAGGGCCATGACCCTCACGGGAAGGGTGAGATGCCTCGTAGAATATCCTTCGTAATAGTGAAATCTGCCCTGGAAGACTGCGCAGCGTGTGCCGCCTATCCTTCCTATCAACAGGTTTCCCGCATGTTCAGGCGCAGTGGAAACCGGGAAGTGCGGAATCTGGCGGTAGGGCAGCTCTATCTCCACGTCCATGGCCTCCACCAGGCCGCCGAGGCCAGTGCCCAGCATCACGGTGACGGAAGGCCTGAACGGGAGCCTTTCCTCCATGAACGCCAGGGATTCCTCCACCCTTTCCCTGTACGAATGCATTGTATTTACTCCTGTTTGCCTTTCAGTGACCTGTAATACGGGCACAGGTCCCTGAGGATGCAATTCTCACAATCAGGTTTCCTGGCCTTGCATACCTTTCTGCCGTGGTCTATCAAGAGGTAAGTGATTTCTCCCCACAGGTCTTTTGGTATTTTTTCCATGAGATCACGTTCTATCTTCACCGGGTCTTTTTCCGAGGACAGGCCCAGGCGCCTGGCAAGCCTTTTTACGTGCGTATCCACTGCAATGCCTGCCTTTACCCCATAAGCATTGTAGAGCACCACGTTGCCTGTCTTCCTGGCAACCCCTGGAAGCCTTATGATGTCCTCCATGTTATCAGGCACCCTGCCACCAAACTTGGCAAGGATCATGGATGCAGCCGCTTTTATATTCTTGGCCTTGTTCCTGAAAAAACCGCAGGAGCGTATGATCTCCTCTATCTCGCGGACATCTGCCTCTGCCATCTCCCTGACCCCTGGAAAACGCTCAAAAAGCCTTGGAGTTATCATGTTTACCCGCTTGTCCGTACACTGGGCAGAGAGTATTACGGCAACAAGGAGCTGAAAAGGGTCCTTATATTCAAGGGCAATACGGGCCCTGGAATATTCCTTCTGAAGCCTTTTGATGATCTCCTGAATCCGTTGTTCTTCTGTCACACAGCCCCCCTAAAATTCGTACTTTTTTCTTATCCATATGCCTATCGCAATCAGCAGCGCATGTGGACCAAATACGGCAATAACAGGTTCGACAGCGCCTGTCTTGCCCATGGACACCATCATATTCCACAAGGCCCATACAGTGAAACCGAGACCGGTTCCAAGCACAAGCCCCAGTGCAGCCCCACCCTGAACCATGGATGCCACCAGGGGCATGCAGGCAAAGAGCAGTGATACACCGAGAAAACTGTAAAGCAGCTGGGCCAGCAAGACAGTCTCCTGCTGGTGATACGGCAGGGAAAGGGCCCTGAGCCGCAGGATTGCCCTGAAGAGCTGGCTGGCGCTTGCCTCTTCCACAGGTGTCTCAACTGCCACCAGGTCACGGGGTGCCAGATAGATATTGCTTGCCATACTGTCAAAGAATACGGCAGGGCTGTTTCCCTCTTCGCGCAGACCTTTTATGAACACCCATTTACCATGTTCATACCTTGCTTCAGCAGCAACAATAACCTTTACCAGCTGATAATCCCTGTCAAAGAACAACCATTCAACCTGGCCCAGCACCGAGGCATCGGGCATAACAATATCTGCCGACAGGATACTCCCCTTGCCCCTGTAGTAGAGCCTGCCTTCTTCTCCCACAAACCCCCTGCCTGTCTTTTTGCCGAGCTCCCTGGCAAGAATAAGGCTTGCGGCCCGATCGGCAGCAGGGACCATGAACAGCTTGAGCGCAGTAAACATCGTGCAGAGGATAAGGGCGCTGCCAATAATCGGCAGGGCTATCCTCCTTCCAGGAATGCCGATGGAGCGTAGAGCCATTAACTCCCGGCTCTTGCCCATGGTCACCAGGGTCATGAGGCCGGCCAGCAGTATTATCAGGGGCGAGAGTTCATACACAACCCTTAAGGAAACCAGGCCAAAATATGCCAGGATAGTAACGAAGCCTGCATTGGCCTCAAGAAAATCCGGCAGGTTTTCAAATGCATCTATCAGGAGATAGAGACCCGTCAACCCAAAAAAAAGCACCAGGACAAACGACATGAACCGCGTTGCTATGAATCTCTCGAGTATCATGGCGTTATATCCTGAGAGGCCCCCTGCTCACCAGCAACCTGAATGACTGGAATGTAAGCATGGCAAGCAAAAGGTTTGGTATCCAGACCCCGAGAAAACAGGGGATGACGCCATCTTCGGCAAAAGTGGTGCCCAGCAGAATCGTCAAATAATATAACAGGAAAGATGCCAGGCCAATGCATATCCCCTGGGACATGCCGCTTCTGCCAAAGAATATGCCCAGGGGAGCGGCCAGAATGCTCAACAGAAATGCACCAAAGGGTATCCCTATCCTCTTGTGAAATTCCACCAGATACGAAAGCCTTTTGGAAGGCTTGAGATTCTTGTCCGAGCTTGCTTTAAGGAGTTCCCAGGTGGTCATCTCGCCTCTTCTCTTCCTGTTGGCTGAATCGGAAGCGGTCGTGATAGACAAGAGGTATTTATGGAAATCTATGGTATCAGCCCTGCTGTAATCCCGGGAAACGCTCAACAGCCTTCCTCCCAGCAGCTTCAGAATGACATGGCCTGATGCCGCATCAACGGAAAGCCCGCCCTTCCTGGCAAGGATATCATAGGTAAGCTCCTTTTTCCTGGCGTCCCTTATGTACACACCCTGAAACTTTCTTCCATTGTCAGATGTCCTGTCTACGAAAAAAGTCAGGCCCTTGCTCGGCGTGAAAAACCTCTTCTCAGGAACACCCCTTAAAAGCGCCTTCTCAGTGATATCCTCCATGAATTTCCCTGTCTCTCTCTTGGCATAAGGCACTACCACTGCAGAGACAAGCAAGGAGGCAGCCAGGGCCGCAAAGGCAATAAGAAGCAGCGGTGTCAGGAGCCTGTACGGACCAATTCCGCATGAAAACATGGCGATTATTTCGCTGTCCCTGGAAAATCTGAGGAAGGCTATAAGCACCCCGAGCAATGAGCAAATGGGGATCAGCACGTAAAGAAAGATGGGCAGCATCAGAAGATTCAGCTTCACAAATTCCCTGAGGCTGATGCCTGCTGCCAGAAGCGGCTCCACATGGCTGAACAGCTTGCCTATTAGAAAAAGCAGGCTCATTGCCCCAAGCGAAAAGGCAAAGGGCAGCGCCACTTCCTTCAGGACCATGCGGGTCAGGATGGCATCTCTCACTTTATCACCCTGTCCGGCTCATTGCCACGCAGGAGCTCACAGTATCCAGACACGGCCTGTTTCCAGCCCGGCATACTGGTGCCCGTGATTTCCTGGAACCTGCTGTTGTCCAGCACGGAATAATGTGGCCGCCGGGCTGGCCTGGGAAACATATCAGAACCAACCGGCTTTACCTCGATACCATGGATGCCCATACATGAGAATGCAAACAGGCATAAATCATACCACGAACATGAACCGGAACTGGTGCAGTGCACTATGCCGGTTGCCTCTGTTGCGGCAAGATACCTTACTGCTGCGGCAAGGTCCCTGGTCCAGGTGGGAGAGCCATGCTGATCGTCCACCACCTGGAGAGATGTATGGTTACTGGCCAAGGCCAGCATGGTCCTGATGAAATTGGGGCCGGCCATCCCAAAGAGCCATGCGGTTCTGATTATTAAAAATCTTTCCAGGAGACTGGCGATACGGGTTTCCCCTTCCAATTTTGATTTACCGTATACATTAATCGGCTTGACCGGATCTTCTTCCATGTAAGGCCTGGTGCCTGTGCCATCGAATACGTAGTCCGTGCTGAAATGAACCAGCAAGGCCCCGGTTTCCCGGCAGGCAAGAGACAGATTCTCAGGCCCGTTTGCATTGACACGGAAGGCCAGCTCGGGATTTTCCTCGCATTCATCCACCTTGGTGAATGCAGCGCAGTTTATAACCACATCCGGCGCTGTCTCCCTGACAGCAGTCATTACAGCATGGCGGTCGGTAATATCCAGGGCATGCCTGTCCAGAGCTGTAACCTGGCTTATGCCGGCAAATTCCCTGACCACGTCTGTACCAAGCATGCCTCCAGCACCTGTAACGAGAATTTTATTCATCTTCATCTATTAATTGCCTCATGACATGAGCGGATATTCAGGCATAACATGCAAGGTACACAACGGTGTCCGAAAACATTCATAGATACCGCCTTAGTATTGGCCATAATTCGGCCTCTATTAGCCC
>JALWYO010000093.1 GCA_026992735.1 Deltaproteobacteria bacterium | reverse complement strand
CTAGAGGGACCACCTACCCCTATACCTTCGTGTTTTCGGCTCTTACAGTAGCCACATTCACTGCATCACTGACCTCTCCCTGGATAAGGTAGTCTGCTATCTGTCGGGCCACTGCTACTGCCACGTTTTCCTGGGCCTCCCTGGTGGATGCTCCGAGATGCGGGGTGCATATAAAGTTTTTCAGCTGGAACAGCGGGTTCTCAATGGTGGTTGGCTCCTTCTCGAAGACATCCAGGGCTGCACCTGCCAACTTGCCGGAGGTAAGCGCATCGTACAGATCCGCCTCGTTCACAATCCCACCCCTGGCGCAGTTGAGCACCATTGCAGTAGGCTTCATCTTATCGAACATGTCCTTGTTGAGCATGCCCCTTGTCTCGTCCGTCAGGGGAGTGTGAACAGAAACATAATCGGCGTTTGCAAGAAGCTTGTCCAGATCTACAATTTCTATCCCTAATTTTTCTGCCATTTCGGGATTCATGTACGGATCATAGGCCATGACCTTCATCTTGAGTCCCTTGGCAAGCTGGCTTACAATGCCACCGATGCGACCGCTCCCGATTATGCCGAGAGTCTTCCCTGCCACTTCCTGGCCCTGGAACTTTTTCTTTTCCCACTTGCCAGCCTTCATTGATGCAGTTGCCTGTGGAATATGCCTGGTAAGTGCCAGCATCATGGCAATGGTATGCTCTGCAGCGGAATTAGTATTGCCGCCAGGGGTGTTCATGACAACAATACCCTTCTTGTTGCATGCCGGGATATCAACATTATCCAGGCCTGTGCCAGCCCTGCCTACCACCTTCAAATTTGAGGCGCTATCCACAAGATCCTGGGTTACCTTGGTGTTGCTCCTGATGACAAGACCATCGGCCTCCCCGATAATCTTCTTGAGATCATCGGGAGAAAGGCCAAGATGTTCCTCTACTTCAAGCCCTGCCTCTTTGAGTATGTCTATTCCTTCCTGTGCGATTGGGTCTGTTATGAATACCTTCATAATATCCTGTTCCTGTTCTCCTGCTTTTACAGATATCCTGCCTTTATGGCGTACATTAAAGTTTCAATGATGTGCGAAATATTCTTCAGCAGCAGCTACTCCTGAACCGAATGGCACCTTGTGACCAAGCTGGTTCATTGCCCTTTCAATGGCTGCAATGGCGACAATCATATCCCATTCGCTAAGATAACCATAATGCGATATCCTGAATATCTTACCCTTCAGATGCGCCTGGCCACCAGCTATGGTAATGCCATATTCTTCCCTCAGAATCTTTACCACCTCGGTTCCATCTATCCCTTCAGGTGCCTTGAAAACCGTAATGGCCTCGGACTGGTCTTTTGGAAAAAGCTCCAGGCCCATGGCCTCTGCAGCGGCCTTTACTGCATTTGAAAGCCTCTTGTGATGGGCAAAAAGTGCTTCCAGGCCCATCTCCTTGAACTGTTTCAGCACCTCGCCAAGACCAATTATAAGTGAAACAGCCGAAGTATAAGAGGTGGTCTGCTTGCCGAGGGCCTTGCGCTCCTTAAGTAGGTTGAAATAATAGCGGGGGCATTTGGCCTCTTCGGCAAAACGCCATGCCTTTTCGCTTACGCTTACCATTGACAGGCCTGGAGGCAGTGAAAATGACTTCTGGGAGCCGGAAACAACCACGTCAAGACCCCATTCATCCACTTTGATGTCATAGACACCCATGGCACTTATGGCATCCACAACCAATACGGTATTTTCGTGCCTGCTGACAATCTCACCAAGCTCTTTCACAGGGTGCTTTACACCAGTGGATGTCTCATGGGCCTGAACAAAAACGGCCTTGCAATCCGGGTGATCCGAAAGCGCTGTCTCCAACTGTGCCGGCTCCACTGCCCTGCCCCATTCCACATCTATATTGACGGTCTCAATGCCATAGGTCTGGCAAAGCTCAGCCCAGCGCTCACCAAACTTGCCAGCAATTATGCAAACGGCCTTGTCACCAGGAGACAGCATGTTGCACACAGCCGCCTCCATGCCACCAGTACCTGAAGACGCCATAATGAACACGTCGTTTTTGGTCTGGTACACGTATTTCAAATCTTCCCTGACCCTTGTCAAAATCTCGCTGAACTGCGGAGACCTGTGATGGATAACAGGTTCTGCCATCACCAGCATGACATGGGGATCCACGGCAACCGGCCCTGGCGCCATCAGATAACGCTTCATCTTATATTCTCCTCTCCTGTACTTTTCAGCCACATGCCCGTAAGGATAACTTTTCAGATACCCTCTCCTGGACAAAATACCAGTTACGAATCAGGCCTGTGGTTTCTATCAATACCCGTCAACGCCCATAAAACCCCAGCTTCAAACAGATATCAAGATGGAAACAGGGTTTTCATGGATACCAGCCCCAGTGTGTATAGGCGCCTGCACAACCATATGACGAGAACATGGTATTTTCACCATGAAAAATTCAATTTTCACCCAATCAGCCCTGTTGTCAAGAATCAAAACGGCCCCATCCGCCGCCGCCAGGTGTCCTGATCTCAAGTATGTCGCCCGGCTGTGCCTCCATGGTACACTTTCCAGGGATGTCCTCTCCTGCGCTGCTGCCATGCCTGAACAGGATATTCCTTCCCCTCTTGCCATTGCTGCCACCGTAGAGACCATAAGGTGCCAGCACTCTTCTTTCGGTCAGCAGGGAAAATGTGCAGGGATGAATGAACCTGTATCTCCTGACAATCCCATCACCACCTCTATACTTGCCTGCTCCGCCAGAACCATGTCTCAAGCCGTAACGCTCCACAACAATGGGATAGGTCTGTTCCAACGCCTCTACAGGCGTGTTAAGCGTGTTTGTCATATGCACCTGTATCCCTGATATGCCGTGCTTTCCAGGCCTTGCCCCCATGCCTCCCCCAATAGTTTCATAATAGGTAAATTCCCGTCCATCCGGCCATTTACCTCCTATGGAGAGGTTATTCATGCTGCCACAGCTTGCAGCTGGAATGATAGAGACCAGTACATTTGACAATGCTCCAAACACAACGTCCACCACCCGCTGCGAAGTCTCCACGTTTCCTGCTGCAACCGGAGCAGGAGGAAGCGGATTCAGAAGGTTTCCCTCAGGAATCTTTATATCTATCGGTGCAAATGAACCGGCATTGACAGGGCATCCCTCTTCCAGCAGGCAGAAAAAACAATAAAATACTGCTGAAGCTGTAACGCTTTTTGTAGCATTTAGGCTTGTGCCTAACTGGGCGGCTGTGCCTGCAAAGTCCACAACAGCCCTCTTGCTGGAAATGTCTATTTTAACACATATGGGCACAGGCCGAGAGCTTAGACCGTCATCATCCAGAAAATCTTCAAATTCATAGAAACCATCGGGAATCTCACTTATGGTATTTTCCATGTATCGCCTGCCATAATCGACAAGATGGGGCACAAGTCCGAAAAGCCTGTCATGGCCATAGCGGTCAAGCAATTCATGAAGACGTTTTTCACCCCTCAGGAGACATGCCATCTGCGCTCTGATATCCCCTGCCCTCTCTGTAGGATTACGCATTCTCAAGCATATATCGCCAAGCCGGTCATCCAGCAGTTTGCCGTTCCTGGATAGCAGACAAGGCTCTATCAATACTCCTTCATCATCCAGACTGGTACAGAGTGCCATGGAACCCGGATGCCTGGCCCCCACATCTGCATGATGCGCCCTGGCTGCCAGGTAGAAAAGCAGACGGTCTCCGTGCCTATCGAATACTCCTGAAACAAGCGTAATATCTGGAAGATGGGTACCCCCTTTGAAGGGATCATTGGTAATGACAATATCTCCAGGCTCCAAGTCAAATCTCTGCATGATCTCGGAAACAGTATCGGGCATGGCTCCGAGATGAACAGGGATATGCGCTGCTTGGGCCAGCAGCTGCGCATTCTTGTCAAAAATGGCACAGGAGAAATCCCGCCGTTCCTTAATATTGGAAGAAAAGGCAGAACGCTTGAGTACGATTCCCATTTCTTCCGCAATGGAAATCAGGATTCTGTCAAGCACCTGTATATCTACAGCACCGGGCATATTTACACTGTCCTTTTTTATCCTGTATCTGAAATCTCAAGTTTCTGACTTAGGTTAACATATTGTAATTATAGTGTTATTTTGAAATAATCGTTGGCTGTTTTTCAACATGTCTATTGCGCTCGACATAACTGCCTCTAAGATGGCATTAATAATCTCTTC
>JALWYO010000092.1 GCA_026992735.1 Deltaproteobacteria bacterium | reverse complement strand
TTTGTTGTTTTTATTACAAAAAGGCAAAAATCGCTAACTTATTGGAATGTCAAGAAAAATTTGGATTTTAGCCATTATTTTTCAAAAAGTTTACGAAACCAATTTTAACCGATGACGCTATTGCTACGTTTTAGACCTATTCGGGAATTGCTGGTAATATTTCATATACTCTCCTGAGATGATACGTTCCCACCACCAGGCATTTTCAACATACCACTGCACCGTCTCCTCGAGGCCCTGCTGAAAATCCTTCTCCGGTTCCCAGCCAAGTTCCCTGCGGGCCATGGACGCATCCATTGCATAGCGCCTGTCATGGCCAGGCCTGTCGGTAACGAATTCTATCCTGTCATCCTCCATTCCAAGGATTCCAAGGATCCTGTGCACGATCTCAATGTTCTGCATCTCGCAGTTTCCGCCAAAATTATACACGGCTCCCGGCCTGCCCTTTTCCAGGGCTGCCAGACAGCCTCTGCAATGGTCTTCCACATGTATCCAGTCTCTTATATTCCTGCCGTCACCATAGACAGGCAATTTTTTACCCTTCAAGCTGTTTATTATCATGAGTGGTATGAGCTTCTCAGGAAACTGGTAAGGTCCGTAGTTGTTGGAGCAGCGGGTTATGACCACCGGGAGCTTAAAGGTTTTCCATGCTGCCCTGCACAGCAGATCCGAGGAGGCCTTTGATGCAGAATAAGGACTATTCGGCCGCAGATTATCCGTCTCTCTGAACGGAGGATCTGACGGACCGAGGCTTCCATACACCTCGTCAGTGGATACATGCACGAATTTACCAGTGCAGCCAACCTTGCGGAAGGCATCAAGCAATACCTGGGTGCCCATGACGTTAGTGGTGATGAACGGCCCGGCGCCGAGGATGGAACGGTCCACGTGACTCTCAGCGGCAAAATGCACCACTGAATCCACCTGGCCCATCAGGGATTCAACCAGAGCAGCATCCTCTATTCTGCCCTTGATAAAACGATAACCTGGATGATTCTCAAGCTCCCTGAGGTTGTCCGGATTTCCGGCATAGGTCAAGGCGTCCAGGTTGATGACCTGCCAATCCCTGCTGTCAAGGACGAGCCTGATAAAATTCGAGCCTATGAAGCCGCAACCTCCTGTAACCAGTATCTTCATATAACCTCGCTATAAATAAGATCACCTGTACCAACAGGCTGTCTGCAGACCTGCCACAGGCACATGACTCAAACAGATATGCCGAATTCCAGGAAGTCCCTTGTCTCCATATCTGCGGGATAATTCTGATGAAAAAATTCCACGGCCCTCTTCTTGATAGCCCTTGCGGAGTCCAGGCCAAGGAGCTCTGACGCAAAGGCGGCACAATCCTCCTGGCTGCTCTGCCTGATCAGCCTCTTGTTCTTGGGAATGGCCATGGCGTTCATGCTCAACTCATCCAGACCAATTCCAAGCAGAATGGGCACGTACAGCGGCTCGCCGGCCATTTCTCCACACATGCCAACCTCGATACCGGCCCTGTGCCCTGCTTCCACTATCATCCTTATCATCCTCAGGACACCGGGATGCAGGGGCTCGTAAAGATGAGAGACAGCATCGTTCACCCGGTCAATGGCAAGGGAGTACTGAATAAGGTCATTGGTGCCTATACTGAAAAAATCCACTTCCCTGGCCAGGACATCCGCAATCAACACGGCAGACGGAACCTCTATCATTATGCCGATCTTCAGGTCCTTGTCGTACTTGATATCCTCAGCATCTAACTCGGCTTTCACCTGGGCCAGCACCTGCCTCACCTGAACTATCTCTGTCTGTCCAGAGACCATGGGGAAAAGAAGCCTGATATGGCCGAAAGCACTGGCCCGGAGTATTGCCCTGAGCTGCACCTTGAACAATCCTCTTTCTTTCAGGCAAAGCCTTATGGCCCTGAGTCCCAGGGCAGGGTTTATCTCGTCGTCGATGGAAAGGTTTGAGACGAACTTGTCCCCACCGATATCCAGTGTCCTGATTGTTACAGGATAGGGCGCAAGAGATTCAGCAACCTGCCTGTAAACATTGAAAAGTTCCTCTTCTGCAGGCAGTTCCCTGCGGGCAAGGTAAAGAAACTCTGTGCGGAACAGCCCTACCCCCTCGGCACCATGCTGTATTACCATCGGGATTTCGTCCATGAGTTCCATGTTGGCCTTGACCTTTATCCTGTAGCCGTCCACTGTCTCGGCAGGCAAACTGCTGTTCTGTATTACTTCCAGACGGTAATGAGCATAGCGGCGGGATTTTTCCCTGTATTCTTCCAGCACTGCCTTGCTTGGCCTGAGTATGACCAGGCCCTTCAGGCCGTCCACTATTATATTCTCTCCATCAATACACCTGGAGATGACATCATCTGCGCCTACCACAGCTGGGATGCCCAGGGACCTGGCAAGTATTGCGGTATGGGATGTGCGGCTACCCAGCTCCGTCACAAAGCCGATGGCCTTTTCCCTGCCCATCTGCAGAGTGTCTGCAGGGGAAAGATCCCTGGTTACTATTATAGCAGGCGCAGCCTTGTCAAAGAGGTCGGCAGCGGCCTTGGTTCCAAGAAGGACAGACTTTACCCTTTCCACCACGAACTGGATATCCTCCAGTCGCTCCCTGATATAAGTATCCTTGATCCTTGCAAATATGGTCTTGATACCCTTGAATGCCTCACACAGGGCCCACTCGGCATTTATCCGCCTGCTACCGATGAGTTCCATGGTCCTGTCATAGACCATCCGGTCCCTGAGCATAAGGATATGGGAAGTGAGTATGCTGCTGTGCTCCTTTATCTCCTCCGGGAGGTCTGCAACCAGCTCCTGGAGTTCTCTTTCCACCAGGCTGACCGCTTCCGCAAACCTTGTCTTTTCCTGTTCCACCTCTGCAGGGGAAATATTCTTCCTGGGTATCTTGATCCTGGAAGCATCCATCAGACATGCCGGCCCTATGGAGATCCCGGGAGAGGCGCCTATGCCCTTGATTATGTCCATGTCTTGACTGTATTCATTTGCCATAGATTCTCTTACTCATACCTGATCATGAAACACCGTGTTTTCTATCCGGCACCAGTGACAGGAATTACGCATGCAATCAATTCCGCGGGCAGATACAAACCAGTTATAGTGAATAAGAGCAATTTACCGTGACCAGTGAAATGAAATGCACATTGACAGGCTAATCTATCTCGCCAAAACGTGTTGCAACCAGGTCTGCCAGCGCCTCCACCGCCTCGCCGGCATCATGCCCCCGGGCGCGCACAATCAGCCTTGTACCAGCAGGACAGGCGAGGGTCAAAACTTCCAGGATGGATTTGCCATCCACCGACAGGCCATCCCTTACCAGCCATATATCCGCCTTGAAGGCACTGGCAAGCTGTGCAAAACGTGACGCAGGCCTTGCATGAAGACCCAGGCGGTTCTGTATCACCACTGTTTTTTCAACCACTATATGCAATTCCTGTCACCAGCAACCCTGTCCAGTAACCATGCCATGTTCATGCCCAGGTCTTCCATGGTCTTCACGCCTTCCTTGTCCTCTGCGACCTGGCCAGGGTCCTTTCCGATGCCGAGATTCCAATAAGAAGATCCTACCACAATCATCTGTCCTATAAGGAAAAAGGCGTTAAGGCTGCTGAATACATGGTATGAACCGGCCCTCCTGACAGCCACCACACCTGCACCCACCTTTCTCCTGAGAAAATCCCCGTTTACCCTTGCCACCATGCCGCACCTCTCAATGAGGGCCTTCATATTTGCTGACACGTCGGCAAAATACGTGGGCGAGCCGAGGAGTATTCCATCTGCCTGTTTCATTTTCTGGATGTAGTGATTTATCTCATCATCCTGGGAACATCTCTGATCCTTATTCTTTGCACAGCGATAGCAGGCACGGCAGCCGGACAAAGGCTCATTTCCCAGCCAGATAAGCTCTGTAGCAATACTGTGTGACTCCAGCTTCTCCAGAACAATGCTGAGCAATGTCCTTGTATTGCCATTTTCCCTTGCGCTTCCATTAAAGGCGACTACTTTCATATTCTACCACTCCCTTCAACATAATAGACTGCCGGGTGCAATCCAGGGATAGCACACTGGGCCGTATAATGCCAGCAATTCCCGAATAGGTCTAAAACGTAGCAATAGCGTCATCGGTTAAAATTGGTTTCGTAAACTTTTTGAAAAATAATGGCTAAAATCCAAATTTTTCTCGACATTCCAATAAGTTAGCTATTT
>JALWYO010000091.1 GCA_026992735.1 Deltaproteobacteria bacterium | reverse complement strand
GGTCCAGGGCCATGGCGGAAAACGAGGCCAACGCCCTTGTCATTCAGGATGAGGCGGGCAGAAAGGTGACAGTAGTCCAGGTTGCCGGGCTTATAGCAAGGCGCATAGTCTGTCATGCCCAGGTTGGGGACAGGCTGTCTCGAGGGCAGAGGTACGGTATGATCAGGTTTGGATCAAGACTGGATGTCTATCTGCCTCCCGGAGCCAGGATAGTGGTTGGCAAGGGACAGGTAGTGGTTGCAGGTCAAACGGTCATAGCAGAGTTGGAGGCGGCATCATGAAGAAAGCATTCGAGACCGTGGATAAAAGAGGAAACAAGAATCCCAGGAAGGGCGCATATTTGCTTCCCAATCTCCTTACTTCTGCCAGCCTGTTCGCGGGTTTTTATTCTTTGGTGGCATCCATCAACGGGAACTTTTTAGCTGCGGCCTGGGCCATACTTGTCTCAGGTATATTTGACGGATTGGACGGCAGGGTTGCAAGGATAACCGGCACCACCAGCAAATTCGGTGTAGAATACGATTCCCTGGCTGATCTGGTGGCCTTTGGAGTCGCACCTGGCATCCTTGCATTTACATGGGGTCTTCAGACCTATGGCCGCCTTGGCTGGCTGGCCGGGTTTCTCTATGTGGCAACCACGGCCTTGAGGCTTGCCAGGTTCAATACACTGGGTTCTTCCGGCCCCGGCTCCAAACATTATTTTACAGGGCTTCCTTGTCCTTCAGCAGCAGCCATGCTTGCCACCACGGTACTCATGTGTCAGCATTTCGGCATCCCGGGGCCTGTGCGTCATTATGGTGTTCTGGTGCTGGTCTATACACTTTCTTTTCTTATGGTCAGCAATGTGCGTTATCATAGTTTCAAGGAAATGAGGTGGTTCAACCAGCATCCTTTCAGGGGCATAATAGCCTTTCTGTTGATCATGGTAGTAATTGCTATAGAACCAAAAGTTACCCTGTTTCTAATGTTCTTTGCCTATTGTTTTTCAGGACCTTTGCTATATTCCTTTGATTTGATGCATTTGAGGAATAAGCGGAAAGTTGTTGACAAGATAGGTATTCAAGACTGAAAAGGTAAAAGACATGAAACAGGATAGCAGGATAATCATATTTGATACTACTCTGAGGGATGGTGAGCAGTCTCCCGGTGTTTCCCTGAACATGGAAGAAAAGATCCAGATCGGGCGTCAACTCGAGAAATTGGGGATAGATGTCCTTGAGGCCGGTTTTCCGGTTGCCTCTCCCGGCGATTATGAGGGGGTACAGCGTCTCGCAAGAGAATTGAAGGGCTTGCAGGTAGCTGCTCTGGCCCGTGCAGTCAGGAAGGATATAGATACCGCATGGGAGGCAATAAGGGATGGCGCAAACCCCAGGATACACACCTTTCTTGCCACATCTGACATACATCTCAAGTACAAACTCAGGAAGACCAGGGAAGAAGTACTTGAGATGGCCGGAGAGGCAGTCAAGTACGCATCGGGCTTTACTTCAAACATTGAGTTTTCCGCAGAGGATGCAAGCCGTACTGATCTGGATTTCCTGTGCCAGGTCTTTGAAAGGGTCATAGACGCAGGCGCAACAACAGTAAATTTTCCAGATACCGTTGGTTATGCTATCCCGTGGGATTTCGGGCGTATGATAAAATATGTTATGGAAAATACGTCCAATATCCACAAGGCTGTGCTGAGTATCCACTGCCATAACGATCTTGGTCTCGCTACCGCCAACGCCCTTTCTGCCATAAATGAAGGGGCCAGGCAGGTGGAATGCACCATTAACGGCATAGGTGAAAGGGCTGGCAATACCGCCATGGAAGAGGTGGTAATGGCCATCCGCACAAGGCATGACTGTCTTCCCTATGAGACCAATATCAATACCAGGCATATATCTTCGACAAGCCGTATGGTGAGTATGCTTACAGGCATGATTGTGCAACCCAATAAGGCCGTTGTGGGCGCCAATGCCTTTGCACATGAATCGGGTATTCATCAGGATGGGGTGCTCAAGGAGAGAACCACATACGAGGTTATGGATCCAAAGGATATCGGTCTTACCCATGGCCGCCTGGTCCTTGGAAAACATTCCGGCCGCCATGCCATCAAGGCAAAACTCGAGGAGATGGGCTATGAGCTGTCCGATGAGGAGATGGACAGGGTCTTCAAGAGGTTCAAGGTGGTTGCTGACAAGAAGAAAGAGGTATTCCCTGAGGACCTGGATGTAATTGTGGCCGAAGAGGTCCTGAGGATTCCCGAGACCTACAAGCTCATATATCTTCACGTGGCAGGCGGAAGTGGAATCAGGCCCACTGCAACCGTAGGCCTTGATATTGATGGAGAGGAAAAGATTGGTGTGTCTATCGGAGCAGGTCCTATAGATGCGGCATTTAATGCAGTGTCCAACTTGGTGCATACCAGGAGCAAGCTTTTGCGGTTTACTGTAAATTCCATCACCGGAGGCACGGATGCCCAGGGTGAAGTCACTGTCAGGCTCCAGGAAGGTGACCGGGTGGTTACGGGCCAGGGCGCTGATCCTGATATCATAACGGCAAGTGTAAGGGCCTATCTGACTGCTCTTAACCGGCTTGCATACAGGAAGTAACCTGTTTGCTGATGTGCGGAGGCTGTGTATATATTTGCCATCAGGCTGGGACCTGTGGCAACTGTCCTTTGAGATTGTGATATGTGGCCTGTGAGCTTCTGTACCAGGTCTTGGTCCTGCATCAGGCCTTGGAATAAATAGAATAGAGAAGGTTATACGAGGTAAACGGCGATGAGTCGTCCAATGACAATTGCGGAAAAGATCCTTGCTGCCCATGCAGGGACAGATGAAGTCAGGCCTGGACAACTGGTTGATGTCCAGGTGGATATGGCCCTTGGCAATGATATTACTGCTCCTATATCCATTGAAATATTCAGGGAGGCCGGCGCAAAGAAGGTCTTTGACAGGGAGAAAATTGCCCTTGTTGCAGATCATTTTACTCCGAATAAGGACATAAAGAGCGCTGAACAGGTAAGAACCCTCAGGGAGTTTTCCGATGAGCATGCCATAAAGCATTTTTACGAGGGAGGGCAGGTTGGAGTGGAGCACTGTCTGCTGCCAGAGAAGGGCATAGTGCTGCCTGGTGATGTGGTAATAGGTGCTGACAGTCATACATGCACTTACGGAGCCCTGGGGGCTTTTGCAACCGGAGCGGGAAGCACAGACCTTGCCGCTGCCATGATTACAGGGCGTACCTGGTTCAAGGTGCCGGAAAGCATAAAGATCGTGTACAAGGGCGAGCTTCAGCCCTGGGTGTGCGGAAAAGACCTGATACTCTATACCATCGGCGATATAGGCGTGGATGGGGCCCTTTACATGGCAATGGAATTTACCGGCCCGGTTATCGAGAGCCTGCCCATGTCAGACAGGTTTACAATGTCCAATATGGCCATAGAGGCTGGTGGCAAGGCAGGCCTGGTAAATCCTGATTCAACAACAGAACAATATGTATCCGCCAGGGCAAGCCGTTCATATCAGGTATATCACAGTGATGAGAATGCTGAATATGCCAGGGTAGTTGAATATGACTGTAGCAAGATAGAACCTCAGATTGCCTTTCCCCACCTGCCGGAAAATACAGTCGGAATTTCTGAAGTGGCGACAGTAGAGCTTGACCAGGTGGTTATAGGTTCCTGTACAAACGGGCGCATAGAGGACCTGGCCATTGCAGCCGCTATTCTCAAGGGCAGAAAGATTGCCGAGGAATTGAGATTGATAGTACTGCCGGCGACCCCTGCAATATGGACAGAGGCCCTGGATAAAGGTTTTCTGAAGACTTTTATTGAGGCAGGAGCTGTCATAGGGCCCCCTACCTGTGGGCCATGTCTTGGCGGCCACATGGGTGTGCTTGCCAAGGGAGAAAGGGCGCTTTCCACCACCAACAGGAATTTTGTTGGCAGGATGGGGCATCCAGAGAGCGAGGTCTATCTGGCCAGTCCTGCCATTGCTGCAGCAAGCGCAGTACTGGGCAGGATAGGAAGTCCGGAAGAACTTTCGTAAAGAGGAACAATATATGAAGATAAGAGGCAATGTCTGGAAATTCGGAGAAAATATAGATACAGATGCAATTATTCCTGCGCGCTACCTGAATACATCTGACCCAAAGGAGCTTGCCCGGCATTGCATGGAAGACGCCGATAAGGATTTTCCTGACAAGGTGCGCCCCGGCGACATCCTGGTTGCAGGCAAGAATTTCGGATGCGGATCATCAAGGGAGCATGCTCCAATAGCCTTGAAGGCTGCCGGGGTGGGCTGTGTTATAGCACCAAGTTTTGCCAGGATTTTTTACCGGAACGCCTTCAACATGGGCCTGCCTATTTTTGAATGCGCTGAGGCTCCTGAGGAGATAGAGGAAGGCCATGAGGTAGAAGTGGATGCTGATTCAGGCACCATTATTGACCTGACTACAGGCAGGGAGATGAAGGCACAGCCTATCCCCCCATTTATGCAGGAACTTATTGCCGATGGCGGCCTCATAGCCCATATCCTTAAAAAGTCAGGGGATGAGCAGTAGGCTTCATGGAGACTTCGTATTTTGAGATTAACAATAAAAGTCCCCGTATATATGGGGAAGTGCAAATTTTTTCATCACTAGACAAGGAGATATAAACATATGGGCAATACATACAAAATAGCGGTAATTCCCGGAGATGGTACTGGCCCTGAGGTCATAAAGGAAGGTGTAAAGGTGCTCGATGCAGCAGCTTCCAAGTTCGGTTTCGACCTGGATATGACATGGTACGACTATGGCGGTGACAGATACCTGAAGACAGGTGAGGTGCTTCCAGAGGGCGCTGCAGAAGACCTCAAGCAGTACAAGGCCATATACCTTGGAGCCATTGGCCATCCAGATGTAAAGCCCGGCATACTGGAGAAGGGTATCCTGCTGGCCCTTAGATTTGCCCTTGATCAATATATCAATCTGAGGCCGGTTATACTTTATCCCGGTGTTGATACGCCTCTTAAGGACAAGGGACCGGAAGACATAAACTTCGTGGTGGTAAGGGAGAATACCGAGGGGCTTTATGCCGGTGCAGGAGGGGTGCTGAAAAAGGGAACCCCTGATGAGGTGGCTGTCCAGGAGTCCATCAATACCAGGAAGGGTGTGGAACGCTGCATCCGGTATGCATACGAGTATTGCAGGAAGAGAAACCAGAAAAAGACACTCACTCTCTGTGGAAAGACCAATGTCCTGACCTTTGCCTTTGATCTTTGGGAAAGGGCGTTTTACGAGATAGGCGAGGAATACCCTGACATCAAGAAGGAGTACGCCCACGTTGATGCAACTTGCATGTGGATGGTCAAGAATCCCGAATGGTTTGACGTCATCGTGACTGACAACATGTTTGGCGACATCATCACCGATCTTGGGGCCATGATCCAGGGCGGCATGGGCATAGCAGCAGGTGGCAACATCAACCCGGAAGGGGTTTCCATGTTCGAGCCTATTGGAGGTTCCGCTCCAAAATACACGGGCAAGAACGTGATAAATCCGCTTGCAGCAATATGCGCCGGCCAGATGATGCTGGATTATCTCGGGGAAGAAGATGCGGCCAAGGCAGTAGAGGATGCTGTAAAGAAGGCGGTCAGCCAGGATCTCAAGAGCCTTTCCGCAGGGAAGATGGGATACTCCACCACCGAGGTGGGTGACCTGGTAGCAGGCTACGTGAAAGAAGCATCATAGATTTCATTGGGCCGGATATGAAATGATCCGGCTTTAATGAATTGAATAAAGATTTAAGCAGGATTAGGAAAGGTTCAATCTGATGAGCAAGGAATATTGTGTGGCAGTTGCAGGTGCAACCGGGGCAGTAGGTAAGACCATGCTGAAGGTCCTTGAGGAGCGGGCGTTCCCGGTGTCTGAGATACGTCTCCTGGCTTCTGAGAGATCCGAGGGCAAGGAGCTTTCTTTTCGAGGACAAAAGGCAGTAGTGCATAAGCTGGATCATGATTCTTTTGAGGGAGTGGACATTGCGCTTTTTTCAGCAGGTGGTTCCCGCAGCAAGGAATTTGCCCCGTCGGCTGCCAGGGCCGGGGCAGTGGTGATAGACAATTCCAGTGCATGGCGTATGGATCCTGATGTCCCTCTGGTAGTGCCAGAGGTCAATCCTCATGCCATCGCCGGTTACAGGAAGAAGGGTATTATTGCAAATCCCAACTGCTCCACGATACAGATGGTGGTTGCCTTAAAGCCTCTATATGACTACTCGCGTATAAAGCGCATAGTAGTTTCTACCTACCAGGCAGTATCTGGCACAGGCCAGAAGGCCATAACCGAGCTGGAGGAAGAGATAAGGCAGTGGGTGATAAAGGGTTGCGGCAGCGAGCCTGGAAGGTCAAAGGGCTGGGCTGGCGAATACGATTACAAGGCATACCCTCACCAGATCGCCTTTAACTGTTTGCCCCACATAGACGTTTTTACTGACAATGGCTATACCAAGGAAGAGATGAAGATGGTCAACGAGACCAGGAAGATTTTAGGGGATGATTCCATCATGGTCTCAGCCACGGCAGTAAGAGTTCCCGTGTTTTTCGGGCATTCCGAGGCCGTGAATATCCTGTTCGAAGGCCCAGTTTCTGCAGATAAGGCCAGGGAGCTTCTATCCAGTGCACCAGGTGTCAAGGTTGTAGATGAGCCGTCAGAAAATCTCTATCCCATGGCCATAGAGGCTGAGGGAAATGACCTGACCTTTGTAGGGCGTATAAGAGAGGATATATCCCAGGAAAACGGTCTTGATATGTGGGTGGTAGCCGATAATATTCGGAAGGGCGCAGCCACAAATGCGGTGCAGATTGCCGAGCAACTGGCCGGATCGTATCTGTAGTCCCCACATGTAACTTCTCAAATAAGTCCGTGCAGATTCTCCTGTACCTGAAATAGGACGCAGATAAACCAGACTTAGTACGCGGATAAAAGACAAAGACCCCCCGGTTTTTATCTGTGTTCATCTGTGTCCAAAAACCTGCAATCTACATGGGGTTATTGAGAAGTTGCCCCCACATTTGATAACGTGCCGGATCAATAGGTAAAGTCTGTAGGGCTTATTTTTTGATCATATCGAGGAAGGTGAGAGCGTCTTTGGCAGCGCTTCCGTCATCAGTGTTGTCGAAGTAGATAAAGGCCTCCCTTCCTGATTCCTTTACGAGATCGACCCAGTCTTTCAGCCGTTTTTCCCCGTATATGCCCCTGTAGAGTTCTTCATATCCATGCAGTCGGATATATGTGAAATCTGCGGTAAAGGCCTTAAGCATGGGATATTGTCCTGCTGTTTCACTGATAGTCCAGGCAATATTTTTTGCCTCGATATGTTTCAGTACCTTGTCGGAAAACCAGGAGCTGTGTCTTGCCTCTATTGCAATTTTTACATTGTCAGGCAGGAGCGCAAGAAAATCGAGGAATAATTTCTCGTCGTAGACAAGGGTGGGTGGAAGCTGGAAAAGCACTGCTCCGAGTTTTTCCTTTAGTAGCCTGGCCCGCTGGAAGAACATATCGACAGAGGACTTCTCCACGGCAAGCCGCTTGATATGCGTTATGAACCTGGATGCCTTTACTGACCACAGGAAACTGGATGGAGTCCGTTCGTGCCAGCCTGCCCATGTCTTCTCAGGAAAACTCCTGTAAAATGATGCATTCAGCTCAACCGAGCTGAAAAAGGTGCAATAGGTCTCCAGGTATCTTCTCTTGGGCGTGTCAGGTTTGTATATGGTTCCGATGAAGCTTTCATAGTTCCATCCACTGGTTCCCACATGCACCTGTGAAATATCCATGTTTAACTGCCTGCTGCTGTGCGGGTTTGTGACTCTTCCCCCTCATCGTTTATAAGTGCTTCAAGTACTGGACGCACCTTTGCGCATTCGTTTTTTATTTTTTCCAGCAGTTTCCAAGCGTCTTTCAGTTCCCCGCTTTTGGCTGTGTTTTCCATCCGTAGGCACAGGGCATTCAGGTTCATTGCTCCCATGAAACCGGCGCTGCCCTTGAAGGTATGTGCAGTGAATCTCAGTTTTTCCAGATCATTTGAGTCAATGGCAGATGCCATATCTTTGATGTATTCGTCCATGCTATCCAGAAATTTGTTAATGGATTTGACAAGAAAACCACCGCCAGACTGCTTTTCTATCATTTGGTATTCTTCTATGACAGACATGTCTATGGGGCCGGTTTCCGCCTTTTCAGTGTTTTTTGCCATGTGTTTGGTCTTCTGGGAGATGCTGGCGTCTCCCGCAGTTTCGTGGACTTGCTTCTTGTCTTTTCCTGATTCTTTATGCATGTGCCACTTCTCGAGTTTCTGGGCAAGTTCATCTATGCGGAACGGTTTTGCAAGATAATCATCCATGCCTGCCTGTATGCATTTTTCCTTGTCATCCTCCATGGCATAGGCGGTCAGGGCAATAATAGGCGTGTGCTCTCCTGTTGTATGTTCCCTGGATCTGAATATTTTGCTTGTCTCATAGCCATCCAGTACAGGCATCTGGCAGTCCAGAAGTATCACGTCAAATTTCTGTTTCTCGACTATCTGCAGGGCCTTTTTGCCATTGTCGGCAACAGTGGTATGGCAGCCAAAGGATGTCAAGATGGTCATGCACAGTTCCTGGTTAATGGCATTGTCCTCAACAAGAAGGACATTCATGCCTGGGAACCGGGGTACCTGTTTTTGCAGGTTATCGATATGTTCCTGATGCTCGATGGTTATCTGGTCAGGGATATGTCTCCTGTGAATGACATCGGTTATGGTATCAAACATGGCTGATTTTTTCAGTGTAAAAATGCCGTCAAGATATTCAGCTGGTGGATGTCCCATCTGGTTTACAAGGAGTATACAGGTAAAGTCCCTGTGCATGGCCAGGATATTTTCCATGTCATGGCTGTGTATTATCTGCTTTGCTGATTTAAGGGGATGTGCAACTTCACTCAGTATATCCTGGTCTATCAAAATCCATTTCTTCACATGTTTTACAGCCTGGTACTTGGTCAGTAATTGTCTGGCGTTTTCAATAGATTCGACAAACAGGCATTCGGTGTCTTTTTTCTGGCATATCAGGCTTTCCACGGATTCCCTGAGAAACTGATTTGTAGTGGCAGTTATTATTACCGCAGGGCCAATGGTCTCCTGTTTTACGGCAGTTTCATGCTGGCCCTTATGGTCTATTTTGAATGGTAAGATACAGGTAAAACGTGACCCCTTGCCCGGGCTGCTGTCCACTGAAATTTCTCCGCCAAGCGCATTTATAAAGCCCTTTATAATAGCGAGGCCCAATCCCGTTCCTTCATAGGACTTGGAGGCGGATGTATCCCCCTGGGAAAAGGCATCAAATATCTTTTCGAGTCTTTCCTTTTCTATGCCTATTCCCCTGTCTTCTACTTCCATGAGTACTGTTATACTGTCATCATCTGTAGCTGTCTTTTTCAGCCTGACTATGATGTCATCCTGTATGGTGAATTTCAGAGAGTTGCCTATCAGATTTATCAGGATTTCTCTTATTTTATCAGGATCTCCTATTACTCTTTCAGGAATGTTGCGGTCAATGCTCAGGAAGATGTTTATGCCACGCTTGCCCGCCTCTATAATAAAGAGCTGGATTATCTCCTTTACAACGTCTGACAGGGAGAAACTGCGGTGTGTTATCTTGATCTTGCCTGCTTCAAGCCGCGAAAATTCAAGCAGATCATTAATAATATTCAGCAGGATGTTGCCGGATTTCATGATGCCATGGATCAGGCGTCTCTGTGCCGGTGCAGGCCCTGACTTGAGCAGCAGCTCTGCCATGCCCAGCACACCGTTCATTGGCGTTCTTATTTCATGACTCATGTTTGCAAGGAAACGGCTTTTTACCCTGCTTGCCTCTTCGGCCTGTTCTTTTGCCTGCTTGTATTTTTCTACAAGCTGTTTCAAGTCCATATTTGCACGGGACAGTTGCTCAGTTCTTTCCTTTACCCTCTGCTCAAGCTGTTCCCTGTGACTTCTAAGCAGGTCATCCCTGTGCTGGATTTTCTCAAGCATCAGGTTGAAATGTTTCATGAGTTCTCCAAACTCATCATTACTGTTCTTCTGTACTCTCAGGCTGTAGTCTTTTTGTTCAGAGACCTTTTTCATGGATGAAACCAGTTCGTGCAGTGGCTCAACCAGCTTGCTGCTGAGATATCTGGAAAGTACAGTGGAAAGAGCTACCAGGAGCAGCCACATGGAGAAAGACATGATGATCGTGGTTAAAAATGTGCGGTAAAAGTCCGATAGGTCTTCTCTGAGCCAGATGTAGCCAATATCTTCTCCCTGGAGGCGTACCGTTTCAAAGGTATCCATGTACTTGTGAAAATAATTCTGTATGCCAGGGCTGGAATTTTTGAACTTCTTATCGGCCTTGAGGCGTGAAATTATTTTTTTCACGTTTGGTATGCTGCCGGAATAGTGAGGGTGCAGGCATATGAGTACGTAACCTCTTGAGTCGAATATGCAGGCCTGAATGATCCCGATGGCGGCTTTCAGGCCTGAGAGGGTGTCAAGGGCAGCATCCATGTCGTTGAACGAAATGGCAGCAGCACAGTTTTCACCTATGGTCCTGGCCAGGACAGATGCTTGTATCCGCTGTTGTTCATGGCCGGACAGGAAGAAGTACACCAGGAAGAACAGGGTGGCTCCTGCAAGCACTATGGAAGATACCAGGCTCATGAAAAACATAAGCTTCTGCTGTATGGAGCGGGGTCTTATGGAGTGAAGCAGTTTCATTTAATAACCGGCTGCGCGAGTTTAAGAAGCCTGCTGCTGATGATAAGCTTACTTGCTTTCGCCTTCTTGAGGTTGATGGCAAACCTTATCCTGTTGTATTTTTTGTATAATCCTATGATTGCTCCTTTTTCAACTGCATCAGGGCCTTCTGCTATAGTTAGGATATTTTTTCTTGCCAGCTCTTTAATTATTTTTTCGTCTATGTGTTTGAGGTTTTCAATGATCAATACATCCACCTGGTCTATTTTATTATAATGGGATATCTGTTTGATATGGATGATTTTCCCTTGGGTTTTTTTCCCATGGAGCATCTTTAATGCATCAAGTAGCGTTCCTGTCCCCCAGTAGCCGATTACCAGTACCACGGAATCCTTGTGCTCCCTCCATTTTATGAACTTGGTAAAATTGTAGATAAATGCCGCTTCCACATCTTTTTCAGGATGCCGGCTGATCTCAGCCGGAGATGCCGCACAGAAACATGTGACAAGCATATAAGCTGTCAATGACAGCATGATCAGGCAGGCCATTCTGTGGCTTTGTATGTGATTGGAGGCCCTTGGCATGCAGATATCTATTCGGTATTTTCAGGTTTTTTTAAAATTTCCATGTCAGTTTGGCGTCCACGGAGCGGGGAATTTCAGTAGATTGCATACTGAGAAATTTTTCACCATACTCCGGATGGTATGGATCAAGGAGGTCCTTGGCAGCAACGGACAGCTCCAGATTCTCGGGCAGGTGGTAGCCCAGGCGGAGATCAAGACCGGTATATGCCGGAACATCGAGCTTGTCCAGATCTGATACATACCTGAGCCAGATGTCGAACTCGAGCTGTTCAGTCAGGTTCATCTTTGACCTGGCGGAGACCTGGTGAGAAGGCGCTTCCATGTATCTGGCGAGGAGTTCAGACTGAGATCTATGCCTGCTGTCTATCCAGTAGTTGGTGTTCAGGTAGGAATAGGCAAGTTCCAGTCTCCACCAATGGAACGGTTGAAGATTACCAGTGATTTCCAAGCCAAAGTTGTCTGCATTACCGTAGTTGTTTGGCGATATAGGGGCTATAATCAAACCATGATGAAAGAACGGCTGCTCCCCTGTGCCAACAAACAGGTCACGGTAGAAGTTCCCAAACAGTGCGAGATCCACGGATACCTTCTTACAGGCATTCCACCTGTAGCCCGCTTCCACTGCCCAGAGTTTTTCAGTGCCATAGTCATCGTCCCCGATGAATGTAAAGACAGTCGGCGGCATTGCCTTTGATAACCTATCTACGCCAACTGCCCAGATTGCGCCCCTGTTGTATCGGCTGGGAATCCTGACCGCCTTAGACAGGGCCAGCCAGATATCCTGGCTGTTTGTGATGGTGTAGATTACCCTGGCTGTTGGTTCGGTTTCCAGGCCGGTATAGTTATTGTGGTCAAGGCGCAGGCCAAAAAGGAAGCGCAGCCTGTCCTGGAAAAATCCCATTTCGTTCTGGACGAACAGGCCGAAAAGGTCATCCTTCATGGATTGGGGAATGAATTGGCCTATTCCCTTGCCATGTCCTATCGGAATGTCATCCCAGGTATGGCGGTAGCTGCATCCCCAGAGAAGATCGTTAAAGCCAAGCAATGGAAAGCTGTGCTGAAATTCGAAATCCAGGGTATCCCTCGTTTCCTTTCCTATGCCTGAGAACTTTCTGTCAATATGATCGTAATAGAATTGAAAGGAGATGTTGCTTGCAGGATTAAATGAATGCCGCCAGCGGCTTAACACATTTCCACCTGATGCAAGGATATCCGATTTCAACATCATTCGTTCCGAGAAGTCGGAATTAAACCCCAGGATTTCAGTGGTTCCATCCTCGGTATAGATATCACCTTGGATCGTGGCGGAATCCTTCTGGGAAAATTTCCAGTCAGAGTGGAAGCCGCTCCTCATCATCCTGTTGGCATCCCATGCCGTGGTTCCTTTTTTCGTGTCTTGGGATGCTCTTTCAAATGCCTTGACGTAAAGCCTTGCCGCTCCTGTTTCGCCTATCTTGATGCCATATCTTGCAGAACTTGTATAACGGTCCCAGTTACCCGTGCTGCCAGATACCAGTCCACCCTGGGTATTCCATGCGTTCTTTGTAATGATGTTTATGACACCATTTACCGCATTTGTTCCCCAGCTGCTTGCACCTGGCCCCCGTATTATTTCTATGCGCTCTATATCTTCAAGCATTGTATCCTGTACGTCCCAGAATACACCTGAGAAAAGCGGGTCATACACAGTCCTGCCATCCATGAGGACCAGTAACTTGTTAGAGAAGAGCCCGTTAAAGCCCCTGATGGAAATTGCCCAGTTGGAGTTGTCTACCTTCGCCACGTTAACACCGGGCACCATCCTGAGCAGATCCGGGATTGTGGATGCCCCGGAACGCCTGATGTCGTCCTGGGTGATAACGAAGACGGCAGCAGGTGTATCCCTGAGATTTTGAGGTTTTTTAAAGGCGGAGATAATTTCCAAGTCCATTAGCTCTTCCAGGCTCATGGAAAAGAGCTTCTCTTCCTGCGGCTGGGATGAATAGCCCTGTGTCGCCTGTCCGAGAAGTAGTGCTGAGGCTATGAACAGGCACATGAATACCAAGCCGATCTTCCTGGCGTTCTCTGACAACATGGATACACTTTTGTAGTGATGATCAAAGATTGTGCCTGGTGGAGGTTTTTGTGCAGGAAGATGAACAGGGCTGCTTTCGTCCTGGGATGCAGTTACTTTGCCAGGGTGATGATTATTAGAATGGATGTATCCTCTGGGCTTGCCCAGCATAGGGGAGCTGGTCAGCTTTGAATCAGATAGAAGACAGTGCTTGCTCATGAGCATGATCTACCTCAGCATTTCCCATTGGTGATGAATTTCTTCACAATTTTTTGTATCGTACTGGAAAATTGTTGTCATGTCACTGACTTTGTTAAATAAGTATGTTATAGAAACAACGGTGTCCGACATAGCAGGGCGGCAACGAAATTTTATACGTGCAAGGAAGGGCTGTAACGGCCCTTATTCTTGTTTATAGAAAAAAATAGAGAAAAAACCAAAAAAGTACTTGACAGTCGCTTACAAGGCTGGTCTGAAAAATAGTAGTTATTTCAATTAATTAAGGAGAAAAGACCATGCCTTGCAATGCTAAACGCTTCGTTAACATTATGAAGATACTGACCCAAAATACAGTCTTGGGAACTTTTATCAACCC
>JALWYO010000090.1 GCA_026992735.1 Deltaproteobacteria bacterium | reverse complement strand
GAAACAGGGATAGCAAGGAAATAGAGGATTGCAGAAAAGCCGATCATCCCCAATTCGCTCAGTGTGGGCACAAAGGCTGCCTCGATTGCAGGGTGGACGAATTTTCCGCTAATGGCTTAAAAATATAGGTTATCCGCAAGGTCAGCCGGGATGATCTCATTGCCATGCATGCATAGATAAAGCGATGCCTGGCAGGTAACTTAATAAAAAAAACTACCCAATCGCGAGGTATTTTATTCTGAAAAAAGCCGGGGAAAGACAACAAGAGCAATTTTCAGGCGAATTCTCCCCTTACGATCTCGCCTTCCACGAGATAGATGACCTCTTCCGCAATATTGGTAGCCCTGTCGGCAATGCGTTCAAGGTGCCTTGCGAGTATGTAGCAGTCTATCAGGCGTCTTGCAGCCTCGGGATGTTTTTTGATCTCTTCTATTACCTCTGCATAGTGCCTGCTTCTGAGATCATCCACATCGTCATCCAGGATGAATATCCTGTGGGCTATGTCTGCATCCTGGTAGGCACAGGCATCAAGGGCAAGCTTGAACATGGTGATGACCTTCTTTGCCATCTCGTCGTAATCGGGCTGATACTCCATGTTTTTCGTGGTTACATCCCTTGCAAAATCTCCAACCCTTCTCGCAATGCTTACGGCATAATCTCCTATTCGTTCCAGTTCATTGCTTATCTTGATAATTGCGATGATTATTCTCAGATCCTTTGCCACGGGCTGGTAAAGGGCGAGGATTTTCAGGCATTCTTCTTCTATGTCTATCTCCATCTGATCTATCTCATAATCAGACGTGGCGACAAATTTTATTAGATTAGGATCCTTGGTCTTTATGCATTCACACGCCTTTCTTATCCTGTCTTCTACAAGGCTCCCCAGCTTCAGAAACTTTTCAAACAGCTTGTCCAGTTGCCTGTGAAATGTGTAATGGCTAGTCGGCATGTTCTCCTCCAAGGCTTTTATGAGGCCAGATTAAGATGTTATTGTTAGGGTATTGTAAGATTTTTATTAAATTATCATAAAATATACCAATTCGGTATTGTCGGAACAGCACAAATCTAACATGATCTTCCATGATGGAGAATGGGAAATCACTGGGTCATTATGGGAGAGGGAAAAGACAAAATGCGTAAACATTCCATTTTGGTAATAGAAGACGAAGAGGATATACAACAGCTCGTCAGCTACCACCTGGTCAAGGCGGGTTTTTTTGTTTTTTGTGCAGACAGCGGTGAAGAAGGGCTGGAGGTCTTTGAAACAGAGAAGGTGGATCTTGTGGTACTTGATCTCATGCTGCCGGGAATGGACGGCGTGGAGGTCTGCAGGCAGATGAAGCAGTCCGGGAAACAGGCCATTGTCCCTGTAATAATGCTGACTGCCAAGGGGGAAGAGGATGACATGGTCGAGGGACTGGAAGCAGGCGCGGATGACTACGTCACAAAGCCTTTCAGCCCTAAGGTCCTTGTGGCAAGGATTAAGGCCCATCTCAGGAGAGACGATAAGCTGAAATCCCGTTTCAGTCCTTCCGAAGCCAGACTGTCTCTTCCGAGAGGTCTCCAGATAGATTTTGAAAAGCACGAGGTGGTCCTTGGAGGAGAGCCGCTGGATCTTACCGTGAGCGAATTCAATATATTGGGTCTGCTTGCCTCTAAGCCGGACCTGGTTTTCACGAGGCAGCAGATCATAGACAATATCCGGGGCTATGGATACGAGGTGACACCAAGGGCGGTGGACGTGCAGATACACGGCCTTAGAAAAAAGCTGAAGTCCGCAGGCGAATTGATAGAAACCGTAAGGGGCGTAGGGTACAGGTTTAAGGGAGAGGCCAGGTGAAACAGAGAGCCCTTTTCTGGTACCTGCTATGGTGGAACGTCATTCTTGCCCTGTCCTGTCTCCTGGCAAGTTTTTTATTGTTTTCTGCAACAGTTGCTCTGAGAGAAGAGGAATCTCTAAGGCTTTTTGCACTGTTCCTTTTTATTGCAGCAGCCGCGGCAATACTGTGCATACCCCTCTCCATGGCAGTTGCAAGGATTATTGCCGGCCCGGTTAATGAACTCAGGAAGACAATCCAGAGATTCGACAGGGATGAAAAAGATCTGGACACCATACGCAGGATCAGGCTGCCTGACGGTGTTTTGAACTATAAAGAGGCATGGGAGATCTATTCTACCCTGAACGATTTTCTGGCCGATTCAGGGAAGAGGTGCAGCCAAACAAGAAGTGAAAAGGAACAGCTGGAACTCGTCTTTTTCAGCATGAAGGAGGCGGTATTTCTCCTGGACGCCCGCGGGCGTGTAAAGACCATGAACAAGGCAGCCGGAGCACTTGTTATACTTGGAGAAAAAGAAGCCAGTGGAAGGCCTCTCAATGCCGTCTTACGCGATATAAACCTGGCCAGGCACATAGACAAGGTGTATGCGGATCTAAAAGACAGAGAAGAAGAACTAATCCTGCACACAGGCACGGAGGACATCAAGAGGCGTTGCTTTTTTGTCCGTTCAGTCATCATCCGTGACCATGCAGGTAAACTCTCCGGGGTACTCGTAGTCATGGATGACCGCACCAGGCTTAAACACCTGGAAGACATGAGAAAAGATTTTATTGCAAACGTATCCCACGAACTGAGGACCCCGGTCACGGCCATTAAGGGGTACGTGGAGACTCTCCTGGACGAGACAACAGGGAAAAACAACACGGCCCAGCGTTTTTTAGAGATAATAGCAAGGCAGTCAGACAGGCTGGAAGCGCTTGTGGAGGACATACTTCTGCTTTCAAGGCTCGAGAGTGAGTCTTATCATGAGGAAATAGAACTCGTCGGCATTGACATATGCCAGATACTCCAGTCCGTGATACAGGCTTGCAGTATAAGTGCGGAGAAAAAATCCATTGAGATCGAGCTGGATTGTGATTCAGGCATATATCAGGCGGCTGTGGACGAAAGGCTGATGGAACAGGCAGTTGCCAACCTGGTGATGAATGCCGTCAAGTACAGTCATCAGGGGGGCAAGGTTATAGTAAAAGCAGGAGAGATAAACAGGCGCAGAGCAAGGCCTGAGATCATAATCAGTATCCAGGACTCGGGCCCGGGAATACCGATGGAGCACCAGGCAAGAATCTTTGAAAGATTTTACCGGGTTGACAAGGCAAGGAGCAAAAAGCTCGGAGGCACCGGCCTGGGGCTTGCCATAGTAAAACACATAGTGCAGGCCCATGGCGGCAGGGTGGGCGTTAAAAGCCGCCCTGGCAGAGGAAGCACCTTTTTTATAGTATTACCCTGCAGCAACAAGGCAGCTATCCAAAACGCCCGGTAATATAATCCTCGGTTTCCTTCCTGATGGGGTTGGTGAACATCTTGTCAGTGGTATCAAATTCTATCAGCTTTCCAAGATACATAAATGCAGTAAAATCAGAGACCCTTGCAGCCTGCTGCATGTTATGTGTAACTATTATTATCGTGTAATCGTCCGCCAGTTCATCGATCAGGTCTTCCACCTTGGCCGTTGAGATTGGGTCCAGGGCAGAGCACGGCTCATCCAGCAGCACCACCTCCGGCTTGACTGCAATGGCCCTTGCTATGCACAGCCTCTGCTGCTGGCCTCCTGAAAGCGCAGTGCCTGTCTGGTTGAGCTTGTCCCTTACTTCCTTCCAGAGGGCGGATTTCCTGAGGGCCCACTCCACCCTCTCATCCATTTCCGCTCTGGACAGGTTTTCATACAGCCTGACCCCGAATGCGATGTTGTCATAGACGGACATGGGGAAAGGAGTGGGCTTCTGAAATACCATGCCGACCCGGGACCTGAGAAGGTTAAGGTCTTCCCTCGGGGAGAGTATGTTTCTGCCGTCCATGATTATTTCGCCCGTGGCATACTGTTTCGGATACAGCTCGTAGATCCTGTTGAAACAGCGGATCAGTGTGGATTTGCCGCATCCTGAAGGGCCTATAATGGCAGTGACCTGTTTTTCAGGTATGTCTATGGTAATCGAGTGAAGCGCATGGAAGCTGCCGTAATAAAAATCAAGGTTTTTTACACTTATGCTGATGGAAAGGGATGAAAGATCGGCCTTTCTGAGCGAGGCATCCCTCCCGTCCTGGACCGGCCCAAATCCCCTTTCCAGGAGGTTTTTGCCAGACGTTGTATCTTTACTATCCATTTTTTGTTTTCCATCCTTATAATGTTATCTGACGGTCCTAAAAAAGATCCTCACCAGTATGTTCAGGACGAGAACGCTCACGGTTATCAGGAGCGCTCCGGCCCAGGCCAGGTGCTGCCAGTCCT
>JALWYO010000089.1 GCA_026992735.1 Deltaproteobacteria bacterium | reverse complement strand
ATATATAGTGGTTCACAGTCGTCGGTTATCCCATATAGTGTATCAAGAGACATAAATAGATTTTAAGACATTTCAGCCGGAATGGAGAGTTAGGAGGAGATAAATGAAGATCAGCCAGGAAGTGACAGGCGCTGACAGTTCCCCGGTTTTGTTCGACAGGATCGTAAAAAGAGATGGAAGGGTAGTATCCTTTGCAAGCTCAAAGATCACCAGGGCCATCCTGAAGGCCGGGAGGGCCACAGGTGAATTCGGTGAAGTGGAAGCAAGGAGGCTTACCATCAGGGTTCTTACCCTGGCGCAGGCGGTGTTCGACCAGGCAACCCCCACGGTTGAAGAGATCCAGGACCTCGTGGAAGAGACCCTCCTGGCCTCCCCGTTCAAGCGCACTGCCAAGGCGTATATTCTTTACAGGGATCAGCATGCCAGGATCAGGGAGATGGTCCAGAAGGCGGACGTGGATCTCATTGAAAAATACCTTGAACGCCTGGACTGGAAGGTCAAGGAAAACAGCAATATGGCCTATTCTCTCCAGGGCCTCAATAACTATGTCTCCAGCGAGATAACCAAGACCTACTGGCTTAACAAGATATACACCCCGGAGGTAAGGCAGGCACACCTTTCCGGTGACATCCACATCCACGATCTTGGTCTCCTGTCCGTGTACTGCGTGGGCTGGGACCTGCAGGACCTGCTCCTCTCCGGGTTCCGCGGCGCGCCCGGCAAGGCGGAAAGCAGCCCTGCCAGGCACTTCAGGAGCGCTCTGGGTCAGGTGGTAAACTTTTTTTACACCCTGCAGGGAGAAGCGGCTGGCGCCCAGGCATTCGCCAACTTTGACACGCTCCTTGCACCGTTCATCCGCTACGATGGCCTGTCATACCGGGAGGTCAAGCAGGCGCTGCAGGAATTTGTCTTCAATATAAATGTGCCCACCAGGGTCGGGTTCCAGACCCCGTTCACCAACCTGACCATGGACCTTGAGCCTCCAAAGACGCTCAGGGACCAGAACGTGGTAGTGGGTGGAGAGTACAGGCCTGAAACCTATGCCGATTTCCAGGAAGAGATGAATATCTTCAACCAGGCCTTCCTGGAGGTAATGTCAGAAGGTGACGCCAGAGGCCGCGTGTTCACATTTCCCATTCCGACCTACAATATCACCAGTGAGTTCAACTGGGACAATCCCGGCCTCAGCAGGCTCTGGGAGGTTACGGCAAAATACGGCATTCCCTACTTTGCAAACTTCGTGAACTCCGACATGTCTCCGGGCGACGCGCGCTCCATGTGCTGCCGCCTCAGGCTGGATGTGAGGAGCCTGGAAAGGCGTGGCGGCGGGCTCTTTGGAGCCAATCCGCTGACAGGTTCCATCGGCGTGGTCACCCTTAACATGGCTGCCGTGGGCTACAATGCCGAAACTGAACAGGACTTTCTGTCCCAGGTTGAACGGCTCATGGAAATAGCCAGGACCAGTCTGGAGAGCAAGAGAAAGGTGCTGGAACAGTTCGCCGGGCAAGGCCTTTATCCATATACAAAGTATTACCTGAGAAATGTCAAGAAGCGCTTTGACAAGTACTGGAGCAACCATTTCTCCACCATTGGCCTCATAGGCATGAACGAAGGGTGCCTGAACCTGACGGGAAAGGACCTGACAGATCCCGAAGCAGTAAGATTTGCCCAGAAAGTCCTGGATTTCATAAGGGACAGGCTGGTTATCTTCCAGGAGGAGACCGGCAATCTCTACAACCTGGAGGCAACCCCCGGCGAAGGCACGGCCTACAGGCTTGCCCGCATCGATCATAAACGCTTTCCAGGTATCAGGAGCCAGAACATGGAGGCCACGGGGACCCCGTTCTATACCAATTCCACGCAGCTCCCGGTAAATTTCTCGGATGACATCATCCAGGTGCTGGACCTGCAAGAACCCCTGCAATCACGCTACACCGGCGGAACAGTCCTGCACGTGTACCTCGGCGAGGCCGTGCCCGACCCGGACAGCGTCAGGAAATTTGTCAGGATGGTATGCAGCAACTATTCCCTGCCCTATTTCACTATCACCCCGTCCTTTTCCATCTGTCCCGCGCATGGCTACATAGATGGAGAAAAGGAACGCTGTCCCCGGTGCGGCGAGGCCACGGAAATATATTCAAGGGTGGTGGGCTACCTGAGGCCGGTGAACCAGTGGAACGACGGCAAGCGGGCGGAATTCTCCATAAGGAAGAGATTCAAGGTCTGATGCCGGGTTTTCAGGGCATCCTCCAACATGGTTACAGGTGGTTTCATACCCTTCACTCTAACTGACTACCCGGGAGAGATTGCAGCAATCATCTTCACGCAGGGCTGCAATTTCTCCTGTCCTTTCTGCCACAACAGCAAACTCATTCCCTTCAATCCAGAGACGGCAGCATCAGGCCAAAATATGGACGGCATGGAGCAGGTGCTGGATTTTCTGTACAGCCGCAGGCACCGGCTGAGCGCACTGGTCATCAGCGGCGGAGAGCCCACCCTGCAGGCAGACCTGCCTGATGTGCTGGAAGAGACAAGGCGCATGGGCTACAAGCTCAAGCTGGACACCAACGGCAGCAGGCCCGCAGTGCTGAGGAACATCCTGGAACAGGACCTGGCTGACATGGTTGCAATGGACATAAAGGCCCCGTGGGCAAAATACCACCTGCTTGCAGGCAGGGCCGTCAATACCGCCGACATCCGGGAATCTATGGAACTCATCCTGGAATCCGGCATACGTTACATATTCAGGACGACATTTGTGCCGGGCCTGCTTGAACAGGGAGACCTGGACATGATCAGGAAAATCCTGCCTCCCGATGCCGAATACGTGGTTCAGGAATACAGGCATACAGCCGCCGGTCCGGCCCTTTGAGTTCGCTATAACTTCACCTGTCCCATCATAATTTTATACAGTCAATCGCCTTGACACTATCAATTGCGATTCATAAAATGAAAGGAAATTAGAAAAAGAAAGGAATTTCAAGGATGCCCATGTCATCATTGACCACGAAATGGCAAACGACAATTCCCAGGGAAGTACGAAATTTTTTAGGGCTCAAGCCCAATGACAAAATACTTTATCTTATTGAAGATGAAATGGTGGTTATAAAGCCCTTGAAAGGAAATATCCTTGATCTCCGGGGCAGTGTTGGAACCAGGGGAAAGCCTGTTGATTTCAAAAAAGTCAGGAAGACTGTCAAAAAAAAGGTGGCCAGAAAAATTATTGAGAGCGCAGGATGAGATTCGTCGATACTAATATTTTCATCAGGTACTTGACCGATGACATTCCAGACAAGGCAGATAGATGTGAAAAAATTTTCCAAAAAGCTGTTGATGGTGAAGAAAGCCTTTATACCACCGATATGGTCATAGCCGAGATCGTATGGGTTCTGGAATCATATTATGAATTACCCGGAGCAGAAGTCCAGGAAAAGGTGGAGAAAATCCTGAACACCCCTAATTTGACCTGTCCAAACAAGGATATGATACTGACTGCCCTCGTGTTATACGTTAAAAAAAATATTGATTTCATTGATGCCTACAATGCCGTGATATTGAGAAAAGAAGGAGCAAGAGAAGTTTACTCCTATGACAAGCATTACGACAGGATCAGCTGGCTAATCCGCAAAGAACCTTAAAAAGCATTCCTTACAACTGCTGCCAGGGAATCCTTTCCCTGTTTTTGAAAACTTTCTTGTATTTCCGGCGGCTCTCTACTGCAAGTACTTAAAATTCAGACAGTTGAAGTGCATAATCCGGCATAATACCAGGTTTCAGGCCATCCTGAGCCGAACTTCAATCACAAAATCCTCAACGTAGCCCGGTTACGCCTGCGGTTTTGCTCAATCAGTTCAACTCAGCCTGACCTCAATCTGGGCAGGCCATCATCCAACTTATTTTTGGAACCTGTGATCAGTTACAAACTTTTAAACATTTTTACCCTGTGCGTCGTCTGTATTAACAAATGACAACGAGAGACAAAGACCTGATAACGGCCTTCCTGGATGGAAATGCAGAGGCCTTTGAAGAGCTGATGGGCAGATATCAGCGGGAGGTTTTTTATGTTGTCAAATCCCTGGTTTTTGATGCCGAAGATGCCAGGGATATTACTCAGAGGTCATTTATTGCTGCCTTTAATAATTTGAGGAAGTTAAAGGAAAGAGAAAAATTCAGGCAGTGGCTCCTTAAAATTGCAGTAAACCTTGCAAGGGATCATCTGAAGACCAGAAAGGCAAAGCTGGAATTTGAAGGATGGATGGAACCTGACTGCCGAAACATTCCTGAAAAGAGAATAATTGAAAAGGACCTGAAGGAAAACGTAAAGGAAGCGTTGAACCTGTTGCCGGTTCGCCAGAGGGAGGTTGTAAACCTGCGGATCTTCCAGGGGTTCAGCTTTCAGGAGATAGCCAGGATTCTTGAAATAAAAAAGACCACGGCGAGAACCAATTTTCATTTCGGCATAAAGACCTTGAGAAATCACCTGGCAAAACGGGGAATCAATCATGAAGTGTGAAAAATTCTGGGATGAAGTGACCGATTTTCTACCAGACTGTTCGATAAACCGGGAAACCATTTCCCCTGATCTCAAAACTCATCTGGAAACTTGTCCCAGGTGCCGCAGAGAATTTGAGCTGGTTTGCAAAGGGCTTGGCGCCTTGAATAGAGAAATCCATTCAGAAGAGAGCGCATCTTTCTGGCACGGGATGAGGGAAGAAGTAAGAAACCAGGTCAAGATACCCCGCCGCCGCTTTCCGGCTTTATCCGGTTTCTTTTCGCCATGGAGCCTGGGCTGGGCAGCGGCTGTCTTGGTGCTGTTTCTGCTCGTGTTCAGGGGAATTTTCCTTAATGGCCCATCTCTTACAAGGCAGGATCTTGTCTGCATGTTTGAAAACGATCCGATTGTTTCACTTTATAATCAGGCCCAGCCGGATACCCGGGATCCGGACCGGGATGAACCGGACCCATATATATATTCCGGCCTTTCCGACGCCTGGACTTCCGTGATGGCCGAAACCCTTGATGAACAGGCAGAAGCCGGGCAGAGCCATAAGAAAAGGAGAAATAGCCATGAAAATAATGTTTCTGACCGTATTAATGAGCTCAGCCATCCTATTGTCTAGCTGCACCACCCAGGTCAGGGTGCCTGCCCCTGGATATCATGCCCGCCCCTGCTGCAGGCACTGGGTTCCGGGGCATTTCAATGCCCGTGGATTCTGGATTGGCGGACACTGGCGGACAGGCTGTCTCTGAAAAAATATTTACAAACGATCGCAGAAACCAGTCCCGGCAGTGCCGGTTACTGAACACTGGAGGTGTTAAAAAATGAAAAGAAGATCATTTTCCTGTTTTTTCTTGGTCTCCTGTATCCTGTTCAGCTCGTCGCTGTGCAAGGCAGGCCCGTTCCATCCGAATCCGCATCAAAAAACTGAAAAGATAAAAGAGCGCCTTGTGACCCTGAGAAACTGGAAACTTATGGAGGAATTCAATCTCAGCGGAGACAAGGCAACCCGCGTATTCAATATTTTGAAAAAATTTGATGACCAGCGCGAGAATATGATACTCAGGCGTCGGAAATTATACATGATATTAAAAAACAAACTTCAAAATCCCTATGCCACGGAAAAAGACCTGCAGAATCTTATAAACGAAATCACCACTCTCAATATCGAACTAGCCAGGCTGCCCCGGGAAGAGGTAAAGGCCCTGGCACCTGTCTTTACTGTGAGAGAACAGGCGCGCTATCTCCTCTTTTCCGAAAAATTTGCAAGAGAAGCAAGGAAATTGCTGGCACATCCCGGACCGGGAACACGCAGCTCAAACTACATGGATAAACGGCGAAACAGACCAGGAGGGTAACATCATGTCCAACACAACCTATATATTCAGCGGGCCTTATTAAGCCCTTTATTCCCAGCATTGAGGCACCCTGGGACAGGCGGCGTGCCACCCACCTTCTGCGGCGGACCAGGCTTGGCGCGCCTGAGCGGACGGCAACCTGATAGATCTGACCAAGGCAGTAGGTAAAAAAAACGGCCATGCTCATCTATCTTGACAGCAACATGGCGGCAGAAATTCTCGGAGGCGAGTTCGATCTCAGCCCCCTGGAGGGAATATTTTCTACCGTGAAACCATGAAACTATTAAATCTGCCACATTATCAAAGGGCGGGATGCAGCCCCATGAGATAGTAAACCTCCCGCCTGATCCTTGCCAGCGGTTCTGCACCAAGATCCCTGGGATGGGGAAAATCCAGCTTGATGTCAGCCTTTACAGTAGAGGGCCTGTCACTGAATACTATCACCTGGTCGCCAAGCTGCAGGGCCTCGTCTATGTCATGGGTAATGAACAGGATGGTCATGTCAAACATGGTATGAACGTTGACCATCTCTTCCCTCATCTGCAGACGCGTTACGAAATCCAGGGCGCCGAACGGCTCATCCATGAATAGTATGTCAGGTTCAACAATAAGCGCCCTGGCCACCTCTGCCCTCCTCCTCATGCCGCCTGAGAGCTGGTGCGGATAATGCCCTTCAAAGCCGGCCAGGCCTACCAGGTCAATATATTCCATGATCTGCTCCGCCCTTTCCTCGTGATCATGGATATGCCGGGCGCCTATGGCCACGTTCTGCCATACAGTCAGCCATGGGAAAAGGCCGTCTTCCTGGAACACGAACACATGCCTTGAGCTTGGGGCACTGCATTCCTCTCCGTCTATGAGCACCTTGCCGCTGCTGGCAGAGTCAAAACCAGCAATGATCCTCATGAGCGTTGACTTGCCACAGCCAGACGGACCTATAAAACAGGTGAAGCTGCCTGGCTCAATACAAAAATTCAGGTCTTTCAGCACCCGGCATTCTGTGCCTGGAGGACACTGTCCCAGGAATCTTATGCTGTGCCGCCTCTCAAGAAAGCACTTGTTCAGGTCCTGGACTACTATTTTCATTACTGTCTCCTGGTACTCCATTCCACCCATGGCAGGCGTTCCAGCAGCCTGATCAGGTGATCCAGGACCAATCCAATGACACCAATTATCAGCATTCCGGCAACCACCTTGTCCATCCTGAGAGAATTTCTCGCATCAATAATAAGATATCCAAGCCCGGATTTGACAGCTATCATCTCTGCAGCCACTATCACGAGCCATGCAGTGCCAAGGGTTATGCGCAGGCCCACAACTATTTCCGGCATGGCTGCAGGAAGAATGACCTTCATGTACAGATCCAGGCCCCTGAGCCCGAAGTTGTCGGCTACCCTGAGATATGTTTCCCTGATGCCAGCCACCCCGCTTACAGTAAATACCACCATTGGGAAAAATGCAGAGAGAAATATGAGAAATACGGCAGGCTTGTCACCTATACCAAACCACATAAGGGCTATAGGTATCCAGGCAAGCGGAGATATGGGGCGCAGGAACTGTATCACCGGGTTAACGATATCGCTGACCCACCTTATACGCCCCATGACCAGGCCAAGCGGTACAGACACGGCCACGGCAAGATAAAAGCCCCACGTCACCCTGTAAAGGCTTGCAACAGCGCTTTCAAACAACTGCCCGCTCTCAGCCATCTCCTTCAATGCACGGGCAACGTCAGATGGACCCGGCAGCATGTACACAGGCACATCCAGCAGCTTCCTAGCCCCGTACCACAGCGCCAGAAACAGGGCAAAACCAAGGAGAGACTTAACGGGACGCATGACGCCACCCCAGATAAAGCCGGCAGGGAGGCACATGGTCCAACAGCTCATACCTGACCATGAGATCACCTATCCTCAGCAGCTCGTCCTGCCGGGGAATCAAACGGCGGTAAACCACCCTTGTAGGCCTGGCAGTCAGCACATGAATGAGCAGATTGTCCGGCAGCCCGAAGAATGCGGCCCCGATCCTTGCCGCCTCCTCCCTGTGCGATTCTATCCATTCACCCTGTGAGTAAAGCACATGTATAAGCTGGTCCATCAATACTTTCTTGTCTTTCAGTACCTGATCCCGGACTATCATGAGGCTGGATATAAAATCCGGCCATATGTCCTGGACCCTGTGCAGCATGATACCGCTGTTGGCAAGCTCCGCCTGGGCCACATAAGGCTCTCCCACGATATAGGCGTCTATTCCCCCGGAAGTAAGGGCTGACGGCATGTCAGGAGGTGGAAGCTCTACCAGGTTCACATCCGATGCCTGCACCGAACCGTCAGACAGGAACATGTGCAGTGCCAGGTTCTGGGTGCTGAACCTTATGGGAATGGCAACTGTCTTTCCACGGAAATCATCGGCGTTATGAATATTTTCCTTTTTGGAAACCACGAGCCCCGTGCCGTTCCTGTGACCAAGAAGCACTATCTTTACAGGAACATCCTGATCCATTAGGGAAAGGGCTATGGGGGCAAGGATAAACGTGGCATCCAGCTCCCTGCCCTTTATGGCTTCTATCATGTCAGGCCATGATGAAAACTTGATTGTTTCTACATGATCATTGAACCACTGGTCTCTTTCCATGGCAACGGGCAGAAGGAGATGGCATGTTATGGGCAGAAAGCCTATTCTGAGCTTCTTGCCCCTTGAATAACTGGACACAACCGTAAAGTGCATGATAGTGATAAACACTATCCACAAAAAGGCCAGCAGCAATGCTGCAAACTCTGCTGACATTTTATGTCTGCTGTATTCAGGTTCCACAGGATTCACATAATACTTATCAGTCATAAGCTCACTGCATTGTAAGCTGCATGGAGCGACAATCCAATACCCTAAAAGCAAATTAAATGGTATTAAAGCACGATCTTAATATCTGCTCCCAGAGTACCGCATCTACGGCGTTGTCAGACGCTTGAAGTACAGAAAGTACGCCTACGCGTCCTCCGTCTTGCATCTGCAGCGCCCTGTGAGCAGATACAGGAGAATTTGCACTGACTTATTGAGAAGTTACGATTTTAACACCTAACTTACAAAAATATGCAATCTATATTCCAGAAAATGTTACCATTCAAAGGGTTGCCTGCAGATTTGTAAGTGTTTAGATTACCTGCACCAGCCGAAATGCCATTAATGTCTGCTTCCTGACAATATTTTTTGTATTGAAAGCCGGGAATGACACCTTTGCCTGGACATACTGGTGCCGGCTGGAGAATCACGAAATACTCCCGGCCTAAAGGCCGGACCTGAAAAGCGGAGTCTGAGATGAAAAATGCATTGAACGTCGGGCTGCTGGGTTTCGGCACTGTAGGCAGCGGCACCGCAAAAATATTGCTGACACAGGAAAAACTTCTTGAACAGCGGACTGGATATCCTGTCAACCTCAACTGGATATGCGATAAGGACCTCTCGTCTGACCGGGGCTTCCAGGTTCCGCCTGAAATCCTCACCGATGATGTAAACAACCTGTTCAATGACCCTGACCTGGATATCTTCATAGAGCTTATAGGTGGCCTGGAACCTGCCAGGACCTTTGTTCTCAAGGCCATAGAAAACGGCAAGCACGTAGTGACTGCGAACAAGGCCCTGCTTGCCACTCACGGATTCGAGATATTCGAAGCCGCATCCAGGGCAGGCGTGGAGATAGGCTTTGAGGCAAGCGTAGGCGGCGGGATTCCCTGCATCAAGGCGTTGAAGGAAGGGCTGGTTGCCAACAACGTGGATACTGTGATCGGGATAATGAATGGAACCGCCAACTACATTCTTACCAGCATGACTGATCAAGGACTTGAATTTGATGTCGCACTGGCAGAGGCACAAAGGCTTGGGTACGCAGAGGCCGATCCCACCTATGATATCGAAGGCATTGATACGGCACACAAGCTGGCAATAACAGCCACCCTGGCATTCGGCCAGCGAATCAGCCTGAATGATATATACACCGAGGGTATATCCAGGCTGGCACCTGTAGATATCAGTTTTGCAGGAGAGCTTGGTTACACCATAAAGCTGCTTGCCATAGGCAGGCAGAAAGACGGCATAGTGGATCTCAGGATACATCCTACCATGGTGCCAAGCGGCCATCTGCTTGCACAGGTCCGCGGTGCCTACAATGCATTTTATTTCACCGGAGACAGCGTAGGCAAGGTTATGTTCTACGGCATGGGCGCAGGCCAGATGCCCACAGGAAGCGCCATCGTTGCAGACGTGGTGGATATTGCACGGAATCAGGCGCAAGGCTGCACCAGCAGGGTGCCTGCTCTCTCCATTCCTTTTGAAGATATAAAGCCGGTACGCATAAAACCGCTGGATGATGTCAGGGGCAGATATTACTTCAGGTTTACAGTCAAGGACCAGCCCGGGGTACTGTCAAGGATATCCGGCATACTTGGCAAAGAAGAAATCAGCATTGCCTCTGTTGTGCAGAAGGGCCGCGGGCCTGAATCATCTGTACCCATAGTGATGCTTACCCACGAGGCCAGCGAAGGCCGGGTGCGTGCTGCACTGGCGCAGATAGACCGGGAAGATTTCGTGCTGGATGAAACAATGACAATAAGGATTGAAGACCTCGAAGCACTGGAGGATCACCAAGATGGCTAAAGAAAAAGAGGTTATTCAGAACCAGGAAACAGAGAGCGAAGAACAACAGGAAAAAATGACACATCCTGTTGAAAAATATATCATTCTCCTTGGAGATGGAATGGGGGACTTCCCCATAGAGGAGCTTGGCGGGAAAACTGTCCTGGAGGCAGCCAGGACTCCCCTGATGGACCGTATTACCAGGATGGGGGAATTCGGACTGCTTAAAACCATTCCTGATGACAAGGAGCCTGGCAGCGATGTTGCCAACATGTCCATCCTGGGCTATGACCCGATAAAATACTATACGGGCAGAGGGCCGCTGGAGGCTGCGGCCATGGATGTGAGCATGAACCCGGAAGACGTGGCATTCCGCTGCAACCTGGTCACCCTTGGCTTCAGGGAAGGCAGGGTCTTCATGGAAGACTACAGTGCAGGCCATATCACCAGCGAGGAGGCCGGTATCCTTATAAATGATCTTGCCAAGCTGATAAAAAGCAGGTCTTTTGAACTCTTTCCAGGAGTGAGTTACCGCCACCTGCTTCTCTGGCGAGGTGGCCCTGAAGGCATAGCAACTGTTCCGCCACATGACTATACCGGGCACGATGTAACAGAGGCATGGAGGGTTTACGAAGATGAGCCTCTTCTCTACGAAGTGCTCAAAAAGGCAATAAACTTCTTTCACCGTCATCCAGTAAACGAGACGAGGCAATCGCAGGGGAAACTGCCGGCAAATGCCCTCTGGCCCTGGGGCCAGGGCAGAAGGCCTGTTGTAGCCACGATTCCCCAACAATACGATCTCGAAGGCTCTGTCATCGCAGCAGTTGACCTTATCAAAGGCCTGGGGATATGGGCTGGCCTGGAGGCTCCAGAGGTTAAAGGGGCCACGGGATTCCTTGACACTGACTACGGCGCCAAGGCCAGGGCCGCCCTGAGGGAACTCGACACAAAAGACCTGGTATTTCTACATGTGGAGGCCCCTGACGAAGCTGGACATCTTGGCAATGTCCAGGAAAAGATCAAGGCTGTCGAAAAATTTGACAGGGAAGTGGTAGGCCCGGTATTTGAAGGGCTCAAGTCCATGGGAGTGCCCTTCAGGATGATGGTGGTCACGGATCACTATACCCCGGTGAGCATCAAGACCCATGCCAGAGGGCCTGTGCCCTTTGTGATATATGACAGCATGGACCCGAAAAACAACCCTGATGCATCTTTCAGTGAGGCAGCAGCAGAAAAGACAGGCATTATCTATGAACAGGGATACAGACTGATGCCGCACTTCATAGGCGTTGAGCCCAGATACGTGGAGCTCGACCCTAAAAAGAAAAAATGACAACACCTGATAAGTCCGCCCTGGTAACCGGTAACCAGACTGCGCTGTTCAAGGTTGCATACCGGGTGATATACGGCGATACTGACAGGGCCGGGGTAGTCTACTACGCCACCTATCTCAGGCTCTTTGAGATAGGCCGCACCGAGTTAATGAGGGAGCGTCTCAACATGCCCTACAGGAGCATGGAAGAAGCTGGAAACCTGTTTCCTGTCGTGGAGGCATATGTACGCTACAGGTCTCCAGCCACCTATGATGATCTCCTTGACATAGAAACATGGATTCAAAATATCTCTCGATGGGCCATTACATTTTCTTACAGCATAACCTGCCACGGCAGAAGAGTTGTGCAGGGACATACCAAGCATGCCTGCACTGACAGTGCCGGAAACTTGACAAAAATCCCTGAAGAGCTTATCAAGGCCGTTGATTTAACACGATGAAACCTGTAAAAACTGCCTGTTTTGCCCAACAGCCATGTTACCGCTGCGGGGAAACATTTATACACCTCAGAAGACATTCTGGACTTTTTCATCCCCTTTTGACATGCAGGATAGCGCAGGTAAACGGCACCATTTAGGCGCCTTAAAACAAGATTGCTGAACAGTTACAAATTATTTATTGTTTTCCTGAGTTCTTGTAATTTATACTCTTCGACCTGAACTATGTAATTTGTCAACTTTTGTGGGATTTTCCCGCAATCAGTTACGCATGGAGGACAGACCATTCCCATGGGTTATATTCCTGAAGATATTCTCCAGATGATACGCGAAACTGCAGACATCAGGCAGATTATCCAGGAATTCGTGCCACTGAAAAAAAGGGGGCGTAACTGGACCGGCCTATGTCCCTTCCATCCTGACAAGGACCCGTCTTTCTCAGTAAACGAGGACAAGCAGATATTTTACTGCTTTGGCTGTGGAGAAGGCGGTGATGTCATCAAATTCCTGATGAAACTGCAGGGGCTTTCCTTCGTTGAGGCCGTACGCCAGCTTGCTGACAGGCTCAATATAGAGATCCCGGAACGGCCAGTCAGTGAACACCGCAAGAAAGAATACGCAGAACGGGATGCTATCCTTGAAATAAACGAGCTGGCAGCCGCCCATTTCTCTACAAACCTGGATAGTTCCACTGCGGCCATAAAGGCCAGGGAATACCTTGAGTCCCGGGGGCTCTCACGGGAAACCATCAAAAATTTTTCCATGGGATGGGCACTGGATGCATGGGACGGGCTGGCTGACTTCATAGAGAGAGAGGGGAAATCTCTGGAATTGGCAGAAAAGGCGGGTCTTATCATCAAGAGGACCAACGCTCCTGGATATTATGACCGCTTCCGGGGGCGCATAACCTTTCCGATAAAGGATCATGCAGGACGTATCGTTGCCTTTGGCGGAAGGATTATTACTGCTGACACGCCCAAGGAACAGCCCAAGTACATCAATTCTCCCGAGTCACCGGTTTACAGCAAGAGCAGAGTCCTCTATGGCTTGTTTCAGAACAAGTCTTCCATACGCAAGAAGGGCATCGGGATTATAGTAGAAGGCTACATGGATGTAGTCAGCCTATGGCAATTTGGTGTTACAGAGGCCGTGGGAACGCTGGGCACTGCCCTGACAGAAGACCATGCCAGAAGGCTCAAGGGCATCACCAAAGACTGGATACTGCTGTTTGATGCAGATCAGGCCGGCATAAAAGCAGCAGCAAGGGCACTGCCAGTATGTTACAGGCATAACATCAGGCCCAAGGTTCTATGCCTTCCCGAGGGAGAAGACCCTGACAGCTTTGTCAGAAAGGAAGGCCGGAAAGCCCTGGCAAGGCTGATGGAGCAGGCTCCTGCTGGCATCGATTTTCTTATAGACCATGGAGTCAAGAAGTTTGGCACAGATACTGAGGCAAAGGTCAGGGTAATAGAGCAGGTCCTGGAATCCATATCTGCCGTCCCGGATCCAGTGCGCAAGTCCCTGCTTGTCAGCCATGTTGCCAGGAAGACCGGAGTGAGAGAGGAAAGCCTCTGGCACAAGATGAAGATGGACAGTCCGCGTTCCGGCGCTTCGTCCAGACAGCGGCGTAATGTTGCCGGCCAGGGTGAATCAGCAAAACAGCAAGCAGCAAAGACTGTATTCAGGGTCTCCAACAGGGCTGAAGAGAAACTTATGGGCTTCATACTGAGCTATCCGGAATTTATCAACGATTTCATAGACCAGGGGCTGGAGATATGGCTGCCTGAAAACAGTCTCAAGGAACTGTGGAATGCTGTTGTCAGCCTGTATAACATGGCAGAGAAATGCGATCTGACAACACTCTGCAGCAGGCTGGAAGGGAATCCGGCCATGAGGTCCTTTGCTATGCGCCTGGCAGCAGAATGCCCACCCTGTGAAGAAAAAACTGCCATGCTGGCTGAACTCAGGCAGTTCTGCCATGCACGCAGGAAAAAGGCCCTGCGTGCCCAGCTCCTGGATGAGATGAGAACGGAAGATTCGGAAGAGCATTCCATGGAACTTCTCAAGAAGATACAGGGGCTCAGATAGAAATAAAATCGCAATTGATCACGGGGCAGGATGTACATATATTCCTGTTAGGCTCCTGTTGTATAACTGCCTAGTGTCATGTCAACTATCAATTGTCGGATAAAGTCTGGATAATTTAATCCTGGCATCATCTGTTGTAAACTGCCAATTGACTTTTGCGTCCTTGTTGTTTCTGTGCGATTGCCAAG
>JALWYO010000088.1 GCA_026992735.1 Deltaproteobacteria bacterium | reverse complement strand
GTTTTACATACTAATAGACCGTGCGAAAAAGTCCACCCCATTTTTGCCATTTTAGGCAATTAAATCAGAGTGATATGCATTCCTGGATGGACACTAGCTAACTTATTGGAATGTCAAGAAAAATTTGGATTTTAGCCATTATTTTTCAAAAAGTTTACGAAACCAATTTTAACCGATGACGCTATTGCTACGTTTTAGACCTATTCGGGAATTGCTGATGTCTTGCCTACCTGACGGGCGCCAGTGACCAGCAGGACAGGGAAATGCCTGTCGGCCTCAAGAAAAAATCTTTCCAGTGTTCTGCTTATATACATACTCTCTTTATCCTGCGGTTAATCGGCTATTATGCAATGCTTTTACATTATAGACGATTTGTATTTAATATCAAATACGATTTATTCCCGCCGATATTGAAACCGCCGATTCTTTTAAAGTGCCAAGGAGATAGAATGGTTCGGCCGCGGGCTGGATATGCTCCGATTCCACGGATCGCCTGCTGCAAAGTGCAGGAAGAGCGCCGCTGTAGCCAGTGCGAAATGATGGTAATGTCCCCGAACGAGGAAACTTGTGGACGAGATCAGGGAGATGGCAAACGCTGCCCCCTCCCACAAAAGGCAGGGGCCTGATCACGAGGGGAAAGCCAGGGGGCAGTTATCCTCCAGGGGCATGTTTCCTTATGAATTCCCTCGGAGACATCCCGCTCCACCTCTTGAAGGCCCTTGAAAATGAACTCTGGCTGGAGAAGCCCAGCAGAAATGTAATCTCTGACATGTCGGCATCGCGCTTCAGGAGATATTTCCGGGCCATGTGGTAGCGGACCTCGTCCAGGACAAGACGGAAGGAGGTTCCTTCGGCCCTCAGCTTTCTCTGAAGGTTTCGTGAACTCGTAAAGAGTTCGTATGCCACGGTTTCATCCGTGACGTTTCCGGAGGGAAGCTGGCTCACTATGATCTTCTTAACCTTATGGACCGTCTCGTCTCCCTCGATCTCGGCAAGATATGACGACATGATTTCCTCGCTGACCACCAGGAACTCCTGGCTTGCACCCGGCAGGATCTCGTTTGCCAGGTCAAGGGGCAGCACCATGCTGTCAACTTTCGATTCGAAACGCACGGGGCAGGAGAACAGCTTTTCATATTCTTTGTGGCAGGAGGGCATTTCGTGCCTGAAGGTAACAAGGTGCGGAGCAATATCCCTTCCAAGGTTCTTCCTGCATATACCGATAAGCACGGACATTACGGCATCCACCCTGGCAAAGACCCTTGGCGCCGATGGCCCGGCAAAAAAGATGATGCTCAACTCGTCAGCGCTTTCCGAAATAGATACGAATTTCCATCCTGCTATGACCTTGTGGTAGCGCTCCATCCTGTAAAAGGCTGTCTTCAGCGTGTCACTGGCAAGCATGGCATATCCGAGGGCGCCAAAATCCGACGGGTGCCAGACTTCAGCGGCCTTGAGACCGAAACATGGATCCTCGATCCTTGCATCGGCCAGGTCCCATGCCTTTTCAATCATGTCAAGCCTGAAACGGGCTCCGGGCTTTTTCATCAGCTCCGGGTCCAGCCGTGCCTGCCTGAACACGGGCATGGGATTCACGTTGTGATACTCAAGGAGCTTCCACAGGACATGGACGACACTGGCAAGGTTTGTAGTTCGAGAAGTCATGCTGGCTGAAAATGTTAGCAGATCGTCCTTTCAAGTCAAAACAAAAATCTCTGTCCTTGTCAGGATACATTGTTGCAGCACACTGTCTGAACGTTCGTTAGGAATTGTCACAAAATAACTGTAACAGAATTGTCATTTATAGTATATTGGTAGTATATTGAATTTATGGCGATTTATGGCTAATTAAAAGGAGATTTGTATAAAATTTGAGACGACATCGCCATTTGTGCGAGAGTTCATGGGAGCATCTTCCACGGTTGGCAAGACAGTTGCCGAAGTGGCCTGCATTGCAGCCATTTTGGGCATTGCCTCATATTTCAGGGTATTCCATGCAACCTTCAGTTTTCTTTCACTGGATTCTGCCCGTGATTTCTGGATAGCCTGGCATATCAGCCGAGGAGAGTTCCTCCCTCTTGCAGGTCCCTTGCAGAGAGGGCTTTTTTACCTCGGCCCCTTTTTTTATTACCTGACCTCCCTGGCATTCCTAGTAACTCATTCGGTCAAGGCCCCATATCTGATGGTTGGAATCGGAGATACTTTCAGCGTGTTGCTCTGTTTTTACATGGCCAGGCGATACTTTGGAACCAGAGCCGCATTGGTATCGGCAGGGCTGTACGCGGTGTGTATCCAGGCCGTATTCGTCGGGCGTTATCCTGGGAATCCAGGCTATGTTCACCTGTTTGTTACCGCATACGCTCTATTCTTTCTGCGGTTTCTGGAAAAGGGCAAGTGGAGATTCCTTATTCCCTCGGCAATTTTACTGGGCCTTTCCCTGCAGCTTCATACTTCTGTATTCTTCATGGTTCCTCTCTCTGCTATCATTGCCCTTGTAAAATTCCGAAGAGATGCAATCAAGTACTTGGCAGTCGCAGGGTTGATTGTCTCGGTCTTTTTCACGCCTCTCCTGGTGCATTATCTTGGCAGCCATAGCAGCGGGGCAGGGGAGATACATGGTGGTGGTCTGCTGCCTGCTGTCATTACAGGGCTTAAGAGTTACCCTGAACGTCTTGCAGGAGCATTGCTGTTACCGACTCTCACTGCTTCTATGTTAGTTCCCCGGTCATCCCATATTTATTTTCAGCCACTTCTCCTGCTCCAGTGCCTTCTTTGGCCTGTCTTTATCTTTTTGGCCTCCAGGGCAGTCATTGGCGGAAAGCTGAACTCACGTCAGGCAACAGCCCTGCTTTTTATTGTCTGCTGGGTGCTTGTCCCCCTGCTTCTATTCCCTGTCTATCCTGGCATAAATCACAATTACCTTGACGTCATATACCCCGGAAGCATGGTACTGGCAGGCGTGACACTGGTTTTGCTCAAAAGGAGGCGCCGAACCTGGCTTCTGGTCGCTCTTATAGCAGTCGCTGCCGCCAACCTCTCTCTGCTGGTAAAAATGGATAGGAAAATAGCTGAAACAGGGTTCATCGGGCTTTACAGGGCACCTCTTGTGAACCTCGAAAGTGTGTTTGGGCATGACGAGGCGGTATTAACGAGTGTGCCCGCCAGATATCAGATAGAGGTCACAAAGGGACTGCTTCGTACTTTTTCAACGCCCCAAAACGTTATGTCCGGCTTCCATGGGCCTGGCCGCCTTTTTTTTCTTGACGAGAACAAGCGCTTTCTACTCAACTTTCTTGCAGAAAGACAGGGGTTGTCAGGGCATGTTAAAGGGCCGGAAAGGCATTACATGCTGGTTGAAAAAGGGGATAATCAGGACAGGGGGATAATAGTGGATATCAGGCTTTCAGGGCCATTTGCACTCACGCGGGTTGAACCATGCCGGTTATTCGTAAATGGAATAGAAAGACATGTTCCTACTGCAGCCGTTGTGGATCCTTGGAAATATGAGCTCTACATGCCGAGGGCGGTGAAGCTCCTGGTCAACTCTCCCTTGCATGTAGAGGTCAGAAGTCACGATATTGGCGTGTTGAAGATGATGTTGTCGTATGTCTATGCAACAGGCCCCAAGGCTACAGTTGTTTTACCCAGCGGTGATGTAATACCTCCAGCAATGTCAGTGGACAATCTCTTCTTTACAAGGGCTGATCTGTACAGGCTTTCGAACAAAGATGCAGGGACAGACAAGCAATTTTCTTTTCTTATAAAGACAGATCAGCCCCTCTGGCTGGACCTGGATGCCTATGTAGAAAAATAATCCCGGATTATTGCTCGTCAAACTTGCAAGCTGCATAATCCGGGATAACAGGCTGGCATACTCTAAAAGTACCGGCCTGGAGACTTTCCAGCGCCATGGCTGCTGAATTTTGTGTATAATGTTTGGATAGAGGCATTTCATTTTATGGATGTCTATGAAGTCCATGAACTTGCCATGGCAGCATAAGTAAGGAAGAGGTAAAAACAGAACGATAAGTATCCCATCAATATGTACAAAAATCAGGCACCACTTTATTAAAACCACATAACAAAATCTAAGGGGGTAATGTGAAAGCGCAAAAATTATACTTGGTCATGATATGCTGCATGTTTCTTCTGGTCTTGAGTGGGTGCGGAGGAAAGAAACTGCCTCCTCCAGAGTGGCACTTTCAGCAGGCGGCTATAAAGCTTTCCCTCAAGGCTGATCCCCGTCTCAACCTTTTTGATGAGACGCCGCACACACTGTTTATGTGTGTTTATGAATTGACCGACCCCAATACCTTCAATGTCTTTACCCAGAACGCAAAGGGCCTGTCAGACCTGCTTGCCTGTAACCGCTTTGATCCGTCTGCCGTGAGTTTTAAGAGAATCATAGTACAACCTGGCAGTGAGCAGGATGTTATTAGGGGAAGAGCAAAAG
>JALWYO010000087.1 GCA_026992735.1 Deltaproteobacteria bacterium | reverse complement strand
AATTTGAGGCGCAGCCTGTCATCATGAATAAAAACGCAAGACACAACAAAGGTCCCATAATTTTAAATACCCTCGCAAACATAAAAAACCTCCTTTCAATTTTGTAAATTCAAACAACCCTGATTCTAAATTTACCAAAATTTAAAATATCATATATTATCTTTTTTACAAGAATGACATTCGAAACAACATTCACCGTCCCAAAAACTGTTTTTGTTGTCATTTTCATGTTGCAATTTCAGAGAATGGATTTTTTACAGGCGTGGTTAAGAAAGATACTTTTGATTTCAAGGCTATGATCCATACCGGAGAACGTGAAATGAGCCGTTTTCTATCCGGGGTATGCTGCTGTGTATGTCATCCAGGCCAAGCCCTTGCAGGCCTGCCATGGCAGTTTTTATGGCTATCCAGTGGGACACGACAAGGATACATTCGCCAGGATGTCTTTTGTGTATATCCTCCAGGGTATCGAGCATCCGTGCCTGAAGTTGCAGGAATGTCTCGCCTCCTGGCGTTGGAACGTACAGGGAAGGCCTGTGCCAGAAGTTATAAAACTGTTCTGGCGACATTTCCTCAGCTTCCTTAAACGTGAACCCTTCCCACTGCCCCAGGGCAATTTCATTCAGGCCTTCAGCGGTTGTCAGACTGAGATTCAGGCCTTTTGCGCATATCTCGGCAGTGTTTTTTGCCCTGCCAAGACAACTGGACCAGACCGCGGTTACAGGTGTGCTCCTGCCATTGGAAACTGTGAAACCACGCAGGTTTTCCAACAAGGCCATGGCCTGCATGATGCCCTTTGCGGTCAAAGGAGAGTCTTTCTGGCCCTGCATCCTTCCGGCAAGGTTCCAGCGGGTTTCTCCATGGCGAGCCATGAAAATTGTTGTTTCTCCGTGAGCATTGCAGTGCATTTTAAAAGGCTGACGACAATTTACTTGGAAAACAGAAACAGTGGAAGCAACGGTAAACTTCCCTGATCATCCGGGATCATGGCAGAAATCCAGGGCCCCAGTATGGACCACAAAAAAACACGGGGCCCCATGAATACTCAGGAGGCCCCGGATTTTGATCAGAAAAAAACAGTTGGCTACAGTCTGCCTGTGCAGCGTGTTTGCCCTGTCCAAATCATTGTTTCCCTGCCTGGCTTATTGCCACGGCAACGGCCACAGACGCCCCTACCATGGGATTATTACCCATGCCGATCAGGCCCATCATTTCCACGTGGGCCGGAACAGAAGAACTGCCTGCGAACTGTGCATCGCAGTGCATCCTGCCCATGGTGTCGGTAAGACCGTACGACGCCGGGCCCGCCATCATGTTATCAGGATGCAGGGTACGCCCGGTTCCACCTCCTGATGCAACTGAAAAGTACCTCTTGCCCTGTTCGACACACTCCTTCTTATATGTGCCTGCAACCGGGTGCTGAAATCTCGTCGGGTTGGTGGAATTCCCGGTAATGGATACATCGACCTTTTCAAGATGATTGATGGCAACACCTTCCCGCACATCGTCAGCGCCGTAACAACGGACCTTGGCCCGCTCACCGTCTGAAAATGCAGTCTCTTTCACGACTTCGAGCTCACCCGTATAGTAATCAAAACGGGTTTCCACGTGAGTAAAGCCATTTACCCTTGCAATGATATAGGCCGCATCCTTGCCGAGACCGTTCAGGATGACCTTCAGGGGAGCGGTCCTCACCTTGTTTGCCGAGTTTGCTATTCCTATTGCCCCTTCTGCAGCGGCAAAGGATTCATGGCCTGCAATAAAGGCAAAGCATCTCGTGTCTTCATGCAGGAGCATGGATGCGAGATTGCCGTGTCCAAGGCCAACCTTGCGCTGGAAGGCAACGGAACCAGGGATGCAGAATGCCTGCAGGCCTTCGCCAAGGGTGGAGGCAATCTCGGATGCATTTTTTTGCCCCTTCTTTATGGCAATCGCAGCACCTGTGATATATGCCCAGCAGGCATTTTCAAAACAGATCGGCTGGACCTCCCTCACGATGGAATAGACATCCACCCCGTAATCCTCACAAATGGTGCGGGCCTCTTCGAGGCTTTCTATACCATACTGGGCAAGTAGCTTGTTGATCTGCCCTATGCGCTGCTCGTATCCTTCAAAAAGCGCCATGACATGCCTCCTTATTCCTTCCTTGGATCAATGGTTTTAACAGCTTCACTGAACCTGCCATACACGCCGGTTGCATTTTCAAGTGCCTGGGCCGCTTCAGTACCGTTTTTTATCGCATCCATCATCGCACCGATGTTCACGAACTTGTAGCCTATGATTTCATCGTTGGCATCAAGGCCCAGCTCCAGTATGTAGCCCTCGGCCAGCTCAAGGTAACGCGGGCCCCGGGCAACAGTGCCATAGGTTGTGCCCACGACACTGCGGTTTCCCTTGCCAAGGTCTTCAAAACCAGCGCCTATCTCGAGACCACCGTCTGAAAACGCCGACTGGCTTCTACCGTATGCAATCTGCTTGAAAAGCTCCCTTGCAGCCGTGTTGATGGCATCACAGACAAGATCGGTGTTGAGGATTTCCAGTATGGTCTTGCCGGGAAGTATCTCTGACGCCATTGCAGCGGAATGAGTCATCCCGGTACAACCTAAGGTTTCCACAAGCGCTTCCTCTATTATGCCCTTCTTTATGTTGAGGGTCAGCTTGCACCCACCCTGCTGGGGAGCGCACCAGCCCACGCCGTGAGTAAGGCCACTGATGTCACTAATCTGCCTGGACTGGATCCATTTCCCTTCCTCGGGGATGGGAGCCGGCCCATGATGTGTACCAAGCCTTACCTTGCACATTGCCTCGACATGAGATGAGTATTTCATTTTTTTCTCCGATTCAGCCCAATCCAGGGGCTATTTTACAGAATAGACCTGCTCAAGCCGGTTTCGGCACGGTTATTCAAGATATATAGATATAGACTCTCAAAACTATCAATCAGGATTGATCCGGGTTATCTTCGTCCCCTTGATCCCCAGGCCAGCCATGAGGCCCTTTTGATCAAAGAAAAACACGTAAACATCCTGGGTCAAGGTAGTGGTTGTAAAAGAGCGTGCCATGCCCTTGTCAACGACCACCACGCTTGGGCCTACACCCACCTCGAACCCGCTGCTCTTGTAGAGATAATCCAGGGCCTTCTTGGTAATGAAAAACATTGCATAACCAAAGGACTGTGCCCCTGCCTGCAGGCCGTAGGAAGCGCCTGCAGTAGAATAGTAACCCGTAATCCTGCCATTTTCTATAAGTGCCCCCTCTCCGTACTTGGCTCCGACGATAAATGCGGCCTTGTACACCTTGGGGAATACCAGGATGCCCTTGGCAACTCTTGAAAGCTTAACAGCAGCGGGTGACGTGCTGTAAAGGTTATGCAGCGCCTTATAGACCTCGTGGTCTATTTCCGAGGCTGTTGCTCCGAATACAGGTACTGTACAACATGCCGACATGATAACAAACAGGGACAGGAATAATGCATATCTATTCAATCGGTACATAGCCTCCCCTCTTGCTACCAGCTGTACGCCAGACCAAGCCCACCTATTAACTGGTTGGCAGAACCCCTGTCATCCACGATCGGGCTGTCCTTGGCATCGTTTAACAAGCTCCTGTACTGTACTCCAGCGGCAAGATGCCAGTTGGGGCTCAGGTGCATAACCATCGCTGTATTGATCCGGAAATCCTTCACACCGCTGGTTGCTCCGAATTCTGGCAGGCCAGAACGCTCGTGATCGGTCTTGCCAACACTGAAATATGTATCCATGTAATTGCTGCTGGCATAACATCCTGTCATGCCGAAATACGCATCGATCATTTCGTAAACAGGGTACCATCCCCTGGCCCCAAGGTACACGGTATAGCCGTCATGCTCTCCTGTCATGTCAGCCAGTACGTCCACATCTGCAGAAAAACGCTTTCTTGGATTGGAAGCATCTATGAACTGCACTCCGAACCAGCCGCCGCCCTCTACAGTGCCATCGATATCCTTCATCTTGTCTACATAGTGATCATCGACATCCTTGCGGCCAAACCTGTAGTTAAGTGAAGGACCTAAACGCAGCCATGGATGGTTAATGATATTGGCCTGGAGTTCGAATGCCCTTAAAAGTATGTATTCCTGGCGGCCAGCCCACTTGTATTTACCAAAGGGAGCAGCACCTATCATGTAGTCATCAGAACCGTCATAATCCGGAGCAAGCCCTATTGCGGCACCTATCACGCGAGGCTCGGAATCAAGCCCGACAAAGTCCAGGCTGCCTGCTGCCCACAGGCTGGAGGCAGTAAATGCCACCATATAAAAAACTGCTATCGTAAGCCATAATTTTGAAATTCGTTCCATATTTAGTTTCCCCTTTCTTGTGATTAAATGTATTTTTTATTAGTATACATGAAATTTCGCAGAAACATATCAAAAAATGGCTATTGGTCTCGGGGTCATTTTTTGAGCTGTTGTCAACAAATAGATTTGACAAGTCTCAGTGGTTTCCGGTTAGGTTCTTGCATATAGTTAGTTTTCTATAGCATGAAGATTCGTTAGGTTTTTATAATAAAAAGTTGAGAAATCGATGTATTTTTTACTTGACAGCATATCGACAATGTGGTT
>JALWYO010000086.1 GCA_026992735.1 Deltaproteobacteria bacterium | reverse complement strand
CCTCGGTGCCGAGGATCACAACCGCTGCAATATATGCAACATAGGTCTCTGTCCAAAGGGCATTACCAGCCAGAATCCAAAGATATACAGGAGGCTCGATCCTGACAAGGTGGCAGAGCGGGTGGTTGACACCTTCCTTGCCATCAGGACCGAGATGAAGAAGATAATGGCCCCCCTTGGCAGGTCCCAGAGCCTGCCCATTGGCATGTCAGATGCCCTGGGCATCGGTGACAAGGCGGCAGCGGAAAGACTCCAAATCAAGTATGTATGTTAAAGAGGTCTGAAAAGTGAGCGAAGCAATTACTATAAAAGGCATTGATGAAAATGGCCGCAGGATCAGCTCCAAGGCCCTTGAAGAGATGGTCCAGGAGGCGGCCAAAAAATACGACAGGCTTATCCTTGAAACCTTTGGCCAGCACAACGTGGGAGGGCGCCTCAAGACAGACGGGCGCAAGATAGACATAGAGGTCAAGGGGCCATGCGGACAGCGCCTGGGATGCATGGCCATGCCCGGAACCAGCATAACATGTCATGGGCCTGCATCTGATGATGTGGGATACCTGAATATCGGCGCGGAAATCACTGTGTTGGGCGATGCCACAAATGGCGTATGCAACGCCATGGCGGAGGGCAAGGTTTTTATAGGTGGCTCCATTGGTGCCCGCGGTCTTACCATGACCAAGTGGAATCCCGAGTACAGCAGGCCGGAACTATGGGTGCTCGGTTCAGTTGGTGACACCTTTGCGGAATTCAACTGCGGTGGTATAGGCGTTGTGTGTGGAATCGAGCCATACACTCCTGAAAATGTTCTGGGCTACAGGCCCTGTGTAGGTATGGTAGGCGGCTGGATATACTACCGCGGCCATACTGACAAGAGCTATGCCAGGACAAATGTCAAGGCGGTTCTTCCTGACGATGAGCAGTGGCAATGGCTTGTGGAACGCATGCCTGTCTTCCTGGAGAAGATAGGCAGGACCGATCTTCTGGAAGAGCTTACAAGGCGTGATGAGTGGAAGATGCTTGTGGCGCTTCCTCCCCAGGAAATCACCTTGATGTATGAGTCAGGCAAGGTTCCCATGGTGGATTTCAGACGTAATGTCTGGGACAGGGAATTCGGAGGTGATCCGTTGAGGGATCTTGCCCCCGGCCTTGACCGTTCTCCCATCGGCCTTATAGAAACCGGGGAATTGCGGCGCAGAAGGCCCTTCTGGGCCAACAGGGAATCCGCTGCTCCCTGTGCCTATTACTGCCCGGTCCACATCCCAACTATTGACAGGCTCAGGCTCATACGCGAGGGAAAGATACAGGAGGCCTATGAACTGGTGCTCCAGTACACGCCGTTTCCCGCATCCGTCTGCGGCTCCATCTGTCCGAACCTGTGTATGCAGCAGTGTTCACGTCAGATGGTGGATGAGAGCATTGATATTGCCTATCTTGGAAGGGCTGAAAAGGATGTTCCTCCTCCCCCGGTTGAACCATCTCTTGGCAAGAAGGTTGCCATCATCGGTGGTGGCCCCGGCGGTATGAATGCCGCATGGCAGCTTGCCCTGCGGGGTGTTGAGGCTCATATATTCGAAAAGGACAACAAGCTCGGTGGAAAACTCTCCCAGGTGATTCCATGGGATCGTCTTCCCCGGGCTATCTGGGAGGCTGAGCTTGAGAGGTTTATGAAGACTCCCAACATCCATGTCCATTTCAATGAAAATATCACCAAGGAAAGGTTCAGGGAGCTCTACGAAGAATTTGACTATGTGATAGTGGCGGTTGGTACGCATCAGCCAAGGACTATCCCGTTCCCTGGCCATGAGAGAGTCATTCCTGCACTGACCTTTCTCAGGAAGGTAAAGGAAGGCAATCCTCCTCCTGTGGGCAAGCAGGTGGTTATAATAGGTGCCGGCAATGTCGGCTGTGATGTTGCAGTGGAATGCTTCAAGCTGGGTGCTGAAGAGGTTACCCTGGTGGATATTCAGAAACCACTTGCATTTGGCAAGGAAAGAAAGGCAGCCGAGGCCCTTGGCGCCAAGTTCAAATGGCCGGTTTATACAAAAGAGGTCACTGAAGAGGGGCTCGTGGATGCGGCAGACGAACTCATCCCGGCCCAGACGGTGATCATATCTATTGGTGATGTGCCTGCCATGAACTTCCTGCCGGATACCGTTGAGGTGGTAAAGGCAGGGGGTGCCGCATGGATAAAGGCAGATGATGCAAACAGGACCACTGATCCCAAGATATTTGCAGTGGGTGATGTTGAAAAACCCGGCCTGGCTACCAATGCCCTGGGAGCAGCCAGAAATGCTGCCCTGGCCATCATTGCTGAGATAAAGGGCGAGGAATGGAAGCCGTTTAAGAAGCCGGTCATTCCAAAGGACAGGCTTAATCCTGCACTTTACGAGCCGGAGACTTGCCCAAATGAGCATACAGAGACAGTCGAGGCAGACCGCTGCATGAGCTGCGGCACCTGCAGGGACTGTCACATGTGCGAGATGATGTGTCCCACAGGGGCTATCAGGAGGGAAAAACTCGAAGGAGACGAATACCGATATGTCTCTGACGATGACAAGTGTATTGCTTGCGGTTTCTGTGCGGATACATGCCCCTGCGGCATCTGGATAATGCGGCCGTATTGACAGGGTTGTCAAAAGGGCTGTGATTGATATAAAAGGGCTGCTTCGTGCAGCCCTTCCTGTTTCAGCAAAATATCTTATCCAGGCTGTTTGTCCTTTTTCAGCAGGCCTTGCAGCTCGCGCATGATTCTTGCAAATTTATCCCGATCCTGTCCCAGGAAGAATCCGGAACTTAGCGTGAGGCCTTTATTACTCCAGATGATCTTCATTATGGGATAACCGCCGCCCCATCTGCCTGCATGCCATTTTCCTGTATCAATGCCGGTAACCTGTTTCCACAGGATGCACAGGGAATTGGATGTCAGATAGCGCAGGAAATAGAAGCCTTCCGGTTTTGCGCAAAACTCTCCATTCCCACGCATAAGGAATCCCTGCTTCCTGTACCTTTTCCACCATTTTCCATCTATGACCGTGCCAAGATAGTTTCCTTTACCTTTGATGATGCAGTTGTTTTCATTCATGATATTCATTCACAATTCACAAGGATTAAAAATATTCTCCATCTCGGCTCTGGCCGATTCCCGACATTAAAAAAGATTGAACCCGTCAAAAGCCCATGCTGTCACGTCGCCGTATATTCGGGAAGCCATATGACCGGCTGTCCTGCTGTTATTTATCCTTATCGATTATGGTGCATCTGTGCTATAGTGACCGACGAAATCACTACTGAATAAATCCTGAAAAACCATGTCTGAAAAACCTTTGGCAATATGTCTGGTCAGCGGCGGCCTGGACAGCTGTGTATGTGCCGCAATCGCAAGGAAAGAATGCGGAGAGCTTGCGTTTCTTCATGTAAATTACGGTCAGAGGACCCAGAAACGTGAACTCAGGGCCTTCGGTGAAATAGCTGATTTCTACAATGTGGAAAGGCGTCTTGTGGCAGATATTGGATATCTGTCAGACATAGGCGGTTCCGCCCTGACTGATTCCAGGTATGACGTGCCTGAGGGCAAGCTGGACCAGGAGGAGATTCCCATAACATATGTGCCTTTCAGGAATACGCACATTATCGCTATTGCGGTTTCGTGGGCCGAGGTCATAGGCGCGGAGAGGATATATATCGGCGCCACAGAGGTTGACAGCTCCGGCTATCCTGACTGCAGGAAGGATTATTTTGAGGCATACAACAGGCTTATCATGGAAGGTACCAGGCCTGAAACCAGCATAAGGGTGGTAACGCCTCTTATTGACATGACCAAGAGGGAAGTCGTGGAGACGGGAGTGGCACTGGAAGCCCCTCTCCATATGACCTGGTCATGTTACCAGGATGAAACAAGGGCTTGCGGGGTATGCGATTCCTGCCTTCTGCGGCTCAGGGGATTCAGGGAAGCCGGGCTGAGGGACCCTATCCCTTATAAGAACGATTTGGAGGATAACAGGTGAAGGTTACAGACGAGAACCAGCCGGGACCTGTCTACGAGTGCAAGTGTTGTGGCCACTGCTGCCACGGACAGGCTACTGTATCTGTTTCCGAACAGGAGCAGGCTCGCATGGCAGAATTTCTTGGACTGGCTCTTTCAGATTTAATAGACAGGTATCTGAATGTTAAGGAACATTGTACGGAGATGAAGATAGTGGATGGCCACTGTATCTTCTATGGTGATGACGGCTTGTGTATGGTCCACCCGGTAAAGCCGTTTCACTGCAGGAGATGGCCGCTTCATCCCAGCATACTTGGGGATGAAGCAGCATGGAAGGCCATCAGGAGGGACTGCCCGGGTTTCAGGGAGGATGTCTCGTATGAAGAGGTCTGCGACTTTGTGAGGAATAACCTGCATGGAATTGAATGAAGTCAAGAAGAATGTCTTTGTAAGCTGTCCCTTTGACCTCCTTAAAACAAAGTACCTGCCAAGGCTTGTCAGTGAACGGATAAACCCTGAAATAGGTCTGAACGGAACCATCCTGGACGATTATGTGCTGAAAGATTTTCTGGATGTCAAACGTACCCTCGAAGGGGAGGGGCTTAACTGCACGGTTCACGCCCCGTTTACG
>JALWYO010000085.1 GCA_026992735.1 Deltaproteobacteria bacterium | reverse complement strand
GCCAAGTAGACATAGCAGTTCGTAGCTTATGGTCCCTGCCTTTTCTGCCAGTTCCTCCACATAAATGACCTCCTGGCCGCTACTGCCCAGAAAAACGGCTTCATGCCCGGCAGCAACTCCAGGCACGTCTGTTACGTCCACAAGCAGGGCCCTCATGCAGATGTTCCCGACCACTGGACACTGCTTTCCATTCACCAGTAGCTCCGCCCTGCCCGAAAGAGCACGTGGATAGCCATTGTCATAGCCTACAGGAACAACGGCTATCAGGCTTTCCCTGGAACAGGTAAAATTGCGGCCATAGCTGAAACCGGAGCCCGGCCTGAACCTGCGGACCTGGGCCAGCCTGCTGACAAAACCCATTACAGGCCTCAGCCGGTCCGCAACACCGGGTAAATCCCTGCAACAGGCACCATACAAGGCAATACCAGGCCTTGACAGGTTAAACCTGGCAGAAGGGAAATTAACCAGGGCCGCAGAATTGGCCATGTGAACGAATTCCGGCTGCCAGCCTGCATCCCTCACAGCGGCCAGCACCGCCTTGAATTCCAGGATCTGCCTGCTATTGAAAGGATCATCAGGCACATCTGCAACCGGCATGTGCGTGTAAAGACCTTCAAAAACCAGATTACGCCACCTGCTGCGCGTTCTGCATAGCTCTATGACCTCGGCAGGCTCCATGCCGAAACGGCCCATACCAGTATCCACCTTCAGGTGCACCGTCACTGCAACACCTGCATTCCCTGCGACATTATCCAGCGCAGAGAGCTCCTCCCTCTTAACGACTCCCACGGTCAGCCCTGCTTCAATGGCTGTCTCAGGAGAATCGGCAAGCAGCCCTGACAAGAGAAAAATCCGTTTTTTAATGCCCATCTGCCTGAGAAACCGGCCCTCGGAACCTTCGTAGATTCCAAAGCCCCAGATGGCCCTGTCCTGCAGCTCCCTGGCTACCCACTCCATGCAGTGACCATAGGCATCCGATTTTATGACAGGCATAAGGCCTTCCTGTCCCCTGCCCATAATGGAATCAAGCACTGTAAAATTCGCGGCCAGCGCAGAGAGGTCTATCGTTACTGTTCCTTTACTACTTCTGATAAAGGACACTTGACTATCCTTCTAAAACTCATTCAAATTAGATGACAGATAGGTTAATTTGCTGACCGCAAATCCGGTCTTAGGACATTTTGTCCATTAATAAAAAAATTTTACATTAAAAATGCCTTCCATAACAGAAAATATTTTATACCCTTGCACTAAGATTGTTCCGCACAGGACTCCATACAGACAGGCTGTAAGCACAAGGCCATGACTGCAACTCCAGCCATCAGGTTACCCATACCGGCCTTTCTGCGCATGGCTCTGTGCTGGATGTTGACAGCCCTGGCGCTAACTGGCTGCGCCAAGGTGCCGGTTACAGGCAGAAACCAGCTCAGCCTTGTTCCGGAAAGCGAGATACTGGCCATGAGTTCCAAGGAATACCGGCAGTTCCTGAAAACGCACCGGCTCTGCCAAGACCCTGCCAAACGGCAGATGGTCCAGCGTGTTGGGAACAGGATACGGATGGCTGTAGAAAGGTTTATGTATGAAACAGGCCAAACTGAGAGACTCAGGGGATACCACTGGGAGTTTAACCTTGTATGCGGCAAGGAGATAAATGCGTTCTGCATGCCTGGAGGCAAGGTGGTTGTCTATTCCGGCCTGTTGCCAATAGCGCAGAATGATACTGGCCTTGCTGTTGTCCTTGGCCATGAAATAGCCCATGCAGTGGCCAATCACGGGGAAGAAAGACTGAGCCAGGAACTGCTGCTGCAGATGGGTGGAGAGGTGCTCTCTGCCGTTACGGGAAGCTACAACCCTGGCATACAGGGGCTTATCTCTCAGCTCTACGGCCTGGGAGCCAATGTGGGTTTCCTACTCCCTTACAGTAGGCAACAGGAATACGAAGCAGACCATCTTGGCCTGATATTCATGGCCATGGCAGGCTATGACCCAAGGGCTGCGATACCTTTCTGGGAAAGGATGATGAGGGCAGCTCAAGGCAAGCCGAGACCGCCTGAACTTCTAAGCACCCACCCTTCCGACAGAGACAGGATCAACCAGATCAGGAAACTTTTACCCGAGGCAATGCAGTATTACCAAAGATACCTCTATGAATACTCGAGGCAGCAATACAGACAAAAAGGAGCAATAAGGCAATGGCAATCTCCAGCAGGAAACTATCGATAGTAGGCGCAGGCGCAGTAGGCACATCCGCTGCCCAATGGGCTGTCAGCAAAAATGCGGCAGACGAGATCGTACTTATAGATGTCATTGAAGGCATACCCCAGGGAAAGGCACTGGACCTGTCCCAATGCGCACCCTTGTGCGGCTTCACGGGAAAGGTCATTGGCACCAATGACTATGCAGATACAAGGGATTCGGACGTGGTCATTATCACCGCAGGGCTTGCCAGGAAGCCCGGTATGAGCAGGGACGATTTGCTTGCAAAAAACGTGGAAATAATAAAATCCGTCACTGAAAACGTATGCAGCGCATCACCAGACTCGGTAATAATAGTGGTCACCAACCCCATTGACGCCATGGTCTATACCGTATTCAAGGTTTCGGGCTTTCCCAAAAATCGCGTGGTAGGCATGGCAGGAGTGCTTGATTCAGCACGATACCGCACCTTTCTTGCACAGGCAATCGGTGTTGCGCCAAAGGACGTCACGGCCCTGGTAATGGGCATACACGGAGACAACATGCTGCCTCTAACCAGGCTTGCCAGCGTTGCAGGCGTTCCAGTTGAAAAACTCCTCTCCAAGGAAGAACTGGATGCCATCGTGAAGCGCACACAGCAGGGTGGCGGCGAGATAGTGAAACACTTAAAGACAGGCAGTGCATTCTCTACTCCCGGCCTTGCCGCCATGGAAATGGCCCAGTCCATACTTGAAGATAAGAAGCGCGTACTACCCTGTGCTGCATACCTGGAAGGCGAATTCGGCATAGACGGCGTATTCCTTGGAGTGCCGGTAATACTTGGAAAGAACGGGGTAGAAAAAATTCTTGAATTCCCTCTTACAGAGCAGGAACAAGATGCTCTGAGACTTTCGGTAGAGGCGGTAAACAGGCAGGTGGCAGCCACAGGGCTGTGAAGGACCACCATAATAAATGACAGATTCCAGCAATAAAGACATAAAACCAGACAATTGAAACTCAAGCTCTTTATAGCAGCAGCACTTATTTTCGCAGGGCTTGCCGGACTGTGCCTGTTCTGGCTCATGCCTGCCCAACACAAATATCCTGCGCCAAAGCTTGGGCCCAAACCCGGACAAGAACGTCCACACAAGCCCGGGCCCAAGCTCAAACCCACTCCTGGAAAGCTGCATCCTGAGGGCCCTGAACTGGTGCGCCTGCAATGGAGCCAGCTTCACCTTCCCGCTGCCATCCAGGACAGAAAACTCGTTATGGCGGCCCTCTCCAGGAGCCTCTCAATTGCCAGGGCGGCCAAGAACAATGCTGGTCTTCTGATTTGTGGCAACCCTGTCTCCAGAAAGGCCATGGTGACAAGCCTGGAGAGGCTGAAGGAAATCATCTCCATAAAAGGCTCCCAGGCGGCAATGCTGCACAGTATCCAGAACGAATTCATTCCCTATGAAATAAAACGAAGAAACAACAGTAAAAACAAGCCATTACTTGTTACAGGATATTTCCAGCCATCGTTCCGGGGATCAACCAGGGCAACCCCTGAATTCTCATGGCCTGTGTATGCACGGCCTCGTGATCTGATAACTGTAAACCTCAGACGTTTCAGCCAGAAACTTCCTGCCGAAACCCTGTGGGGACGCGTGGAAAACCAGCAGCTTGTGCCATATTATTCCCGCAAGGACATAGAGACGGGTCAGCACCTGGACGGCTCCCTAGCCCTGTGCTGGCTGAACAGCCCTGTTGATGTTCTAGAGTTGCAGATACAGGGCTCAGGCATAATACACCTGGATGACGGCACATCTAGGTTCATCCACTATGCAGCAAGTAATGGCTTGGAATACAAAAGCATTGGCAAGGTACTCAGGAAGCGGGGCCTGCTACCCTTGGAAAGGCTTGACTGGCCGGGAATAAGACAGTGGGCAGAGAGCCATCCTGCCAGGTTTCAGGAAATTCTCAGGGAAAATCCCCGATACATATTCTTCAGGTGGGAAAAAACCGGCCCCATAGGCAGTTACGGCCAGGTACTCGTACCAGGGACATCGGTTGCCCTTGACAGCAAGGTTTATCCACCAGGCATGCCCGGGCTTCTGCTCATGGACTGGCCAAAGCTGACAGGGCACGGCCCGCCATGGTTCAAGAACAGGCCCTCTATGCTCATGGTCTTCAACCATGACAAGGGAAATGCAATAAAAAGCCCGTTTCGCCTGGACCTGTACTGCGGAGACGGGAAAGAGGCCGGAAGGATAGCTGGAAAACTTAAAAATCCGGCCAGGCTGATCATCCTTATACACAAGGACTTTCCGCTGGCGCCCTGAACGCCTGCAGAACGGGAATGCATACAGCAAGGCTCGCTAAAAGACCCCGTGACCAGTTACATGCTGTGTCATACCGACACCTGCAGCACAGAGACATTGCAACCAGGAAGATGCGCAACCTCTGGAAAAACGGTCTTAGTTATAGTAATATCCCTGCTGTCTTTATATAAGGCCACGGCGCAGCCTGTCATTGTGTATTTTCATGATGGATTTTCATGCAGCCGAAAGTTGCGGAATTTTGTTATTAACTGCATCCATAAAATCATGAAGAATACCGGCCCGGCATCTGGCCTTCCCCAAAACTATCAAGCTCTGGAGGAAAATTAATACGCATGGGACTTAATGTTACCGAAAAGATTATATCTAACCACCTTACAGAAGGTGAAATGACAACGGGTCAGCCCGTGGCCCTCAGGATAGACCAGACTCTCACCCAGGATGCCACAGGCACCATGGCCTATCTGGAATTCGAATCCATTGGCATAGACCGTGTCAAGACAGACCTGTCAGTAAGCTATGTGGACCATAATCTTCTGCAATCTGATTTCAGAAATGCCGATGACCACAGATTTTTACAGTCCATTGCGGCAAGATACGGGATATATTTTTCCAGGCCGGGCAATGGCATATGTCACCAGGTACACATAGAACGTTTCGCCGTGCCAGGCAAAACATTGCTTGGCTCTGACAGCCATACCCCAACAGCAGGAGGCTGCGGCATGCTTGCCATGGGTGCCGGTGGCCTGGACGTTGCCATGGCCATGGCCGGTGAACCCTTCCATCTTGTCATGCCTGCAGTCATAGGGGTGCGATTAACTGGCAGCCTCCAGCCATGGGTATCTGCCAAGGATGTCATACTGGAACTCCTCAGACAGCTGTCTGTAAAAGGCGGGGTAGGCTGCGTCATGGAATACTTTGGCCCGGGGGTAGAAACCCTGTCAGTAACAGACAGGGGCGCCATAGCAAATCTTGGCACAGAGCTCGGTGCTACCGGGACGGTCTTTCCCTCAGATGAGGTAACCAGACAATTTCTGGAAAGCCAGAAACGCTCAGATGACTGGCAACTACTCACAGCCGACGATGATGCATCATACGCCAGGATCATTGAGCTAAACCTTTCTGAGCTGGAACCGATGATCGCCTGTCCGTCATCTCCTGACAACGTTGTGAAAGTCAGGGAGGTTCAGGGAAGGCCGGTTTCCCAGGTAATAATCGGTTCATGCGCCAACTCGTCATACAGGGATATAGCAACTGCTGCCGCTGCCATAGAGAACCGCCAGATAGCTGAAACATTGAGCTTTGAGATAAACCCAGGGAGCAGGCAGGTCCTGGAAAACGCAGACATCCAGGGGGCGCTCAGGCACCTTATTCATGCAGGAGCAAGGATTCACCAATGTGGCTGCCTGGGTTGCATAGGTATGGGTCAGGCACCTGCCACAGGAACCATATCTCTAAGGACATTCACCAGAAATTTCCCCGGACGCAGCGGCACCAAGGATGACCAGGTTTACCTGTGCAGCCCGGAAACCGCCATTGCATCCGCAGTAAAGGGAGTAATAACGGACCCGAGAGACCTTGGGGAAGCACCTGCCGTCACGATGCCTGACCAATACCTGGTTAATGACAATGGCATAATCCCTCCTCCTGAAAATGGTTCGGACATAGAGATCATCAGGGGGCCTAATATCAAGCCCCTGCCTGAATTTGAACCACTGCCGGAAGACCTTGAAGCAACAGTCGCGCTCAAGGTGGAAGACAACATCACCACAGATCATATCATGCCTGCAGGCAGCAAGATACTTCCCCTGAGAAGCAATGTGCCTGCCATAAGCCGGTACGTTTTCTCTGCCATTGATCCTGATTTCCCTGACAGGGCTCAAAAACTGGGATCGGTAATAATCGTGGGAGGAGAAAACTACGGGCAAGGCTCTTCAAGGGAACATGCAGCCCTTGCCCCAAGATACCTCGGAGTCAGGGCAAAGCTGGTCAAGAGCTTTGCCCGCATCCACAAGGCCAATCTCATAAACTTCGGCATTGTGCCCATGACCTTTGAGGACCCGGCAGACTATGACAGGATAACACCAGGAGAAAAGCTGGTTATCCCTGGCATACGGGCCGCCATCCTCTCAGGTGCAGATACAGTGACGGTCAAAAGCCCTTCTGGTGATACATTTCAAGCCAAGCTTGACCTGTCAGAACGCGACCGGTTCATCCTGGCAGCAGGAAGTCTCCTTAACTGGGTCAAGGCAAAGATAACCAGCTAATCAAGGACAGAATTTGAAGATAAAGGCAGCTACCGGGCTCTACGGCATTATAGGCAGGCCAGTGCGTCACAGCCTGAGTCCTGCAATGCACAATGCAGCATTTCAGGCAATGGACATGGATGCAGTTTATCTTGCCTTTGATGTCGATGTAGCCGAAAAGGCCATAGACGCTGCAAGAACACTTGGGATCAAGGGCCTGTCAGTAACCGTGCCCCACAAACAGGCAGTGATGGCCTGCCTGGATGAAATTGACAAAACCGCCAGGGCCATTGGCGCTGTTAACACGGTCAAAAACCTTGAAGATGGCAGGCTGTCGGGTATCAATACCGACTGGAAAGGGGCCATGAAGGCCCTTAAGGCCGTAACAGATATTGCAGGCAGAAAGGCCGTAGTGCTTGGAGCAGGAGGCTCGGCACGGGCAGTAATATTCGGTCTGAAACAGGGAGGAGCAATAGTGCATGTCGCCAACAGAACAATTGAAAAGGCCGAGAGACTGGCAGCAGAATTCAAATGCACATTTTCCAACCTGAAGGACATACCTGAAGCAGGGGCAGATATCCTGATAAACACAACTTCTGTTGGAATGGGCAAGATGGCCGGGCTATCCCCTGTAGAGCCCCATGTCACAGGATGGTTCAAAGTGGTCATGGATATCGTCTATGGGCGCACCCCTACCAGGCTGCTCCAGGATGCTCAGAAACAGGGCTGCACCATCATAGAGGGCTACAACATGCTCCTCTATCAAGCCGTGGCCCAGTTTGAATACTGGACAGGAATGAATGCGCCGACAAAGATCATGAAGCAGGCCCTTTTCCAGGAGATCAGGGGATAATTTGTTGCAAAACGTAAAATACGTGGAGACATACAACACGCCATGACAGTTGAAATTACCGTTCCTGGATCCAAAAGCATCACCCAGCGGGCACTCATCACTGCTGCACTCGCAAAAGGTGATTCTGTCATAACCTCTGCGCTTGAAAGCGACGATACCAGCCTTCTGAGAGATGGCCTGAGGCATCTTGGCGTAGTTATCGATGACAGTTCCGAAGGCTGGACTGTTCACGGTACCAGCGGGAGGCTTAAGAAGCCCCGGGAACCCATCTATATGGGAAACAACGGCACTGGAATAAGGTTTCTCATATCTGTCGCCGCCATGGTCAACGGTGTTACAACCCTGATCGGCAGCAAACGCATGGAAGAACGTCCGGCAGCCCCACTGTTAGAAGCATTGTCCCAACTTGGAGTAAAAGCCAAAAGCCTCAAGGGAACCGGCTGCCCACCCATAGAGGTGGAATCCCAAGGGCTTTCAGGCGGCGCCGTCCACCTCTCAGCATCAATAAGCAGCCAGTTCCTGTCCTCCCTGCTCCTGGCAGCTCCCTATGCCGCTGAACCAGTAACCATTATCCTTGACGGCGGACTGGTATCAAAACCATATGTGGACATCACCACCAGGGTGATGCACGATTTTGGCATAGATGTCAGAGTGGAAGGAAATATATTTTCAGTGCCGGTTGGCTGCTATCACGGCATAAATTATCAAATAGAAGCAGATGCATCCAGCGCCTCCTACTTTCTTGCAGCAGCAGCAGTGACAGGCAGGTCTGTACTTGTAACAAACATACCTGAAAAACCCATCCAGGGTGACGCATACTTTGCTGATATACTTGGGATGATGGGATGTAAAGTAAATCGTACTGGGTCAGGCACCCTGGTGAAAGGACCTGACAGCAATAACCTCAGGGCCATTGACATAGACATGGGCAGATGGCCTGATGTAGTCCCGACACTGGCGGCAGTGGCAGCATTTGCCAATGGCAAGACCAGGATCACCAATGTGGCCCACCTCAGGGTCAAGGAAACAGACAGGATAAAAGCGATAGTCACTGAACTCAGGCGCATAGGCGTGGATGCCAGGGAGCTTGACGACGGCCTGACTGTCGATGGACCATGTACTTCCTTAAGCCCTGCTGTGATACACACCTATGATGATCACAGGATAGCCATGTCCCTTGCAGTTGCAGGGCTCAGAATACCTGGCCTTGATTTTGAAGACCGATCCGTAGTAACCAAATCATTCCCTGACTTCTGGGAGCGCTGGAGCAAATTCACGAAAGAACTTGCAAAGGATACTGGCACATGACGAAAAAATCAGGCAAGATATTTCTTATAGGTTACAGGGCCACAGGAAAGACCTCCGTAGGCAGAGAGCTTGCCCGTATGCTTGGACGTGCATTTGTTGACCTGGACGACAAGATAGAAAATGCCGCAGGGGCTACCATAGCGGATATTGTAATGGCAAAAGGATGGGATGAATTCCGCAGGATGGAGCGGGAAGCCCTGGCGGATATCGCATCCAACAGCAAAAAAACCGTTGTGGCATGCGGAGGCGGTGTGGTACTTCATGAAGACCTGATGGAGCAAATCATGAATTCTGCAATTGTCATCTGGCTTACTGCTCCCGTAGAAATCATGCACAAACGCATTTCCTCTGACAGCAAAAGCGCCACCAGAAGGCCTGCCCTGTCCGGCCAGGATACAGAAAGAGAGATCATCGAAATTTACGAGCAGAGAAAACCACTATACGAAAGATTTTCCCACTTTGAGATAGATACATTTGAAAAGGGCCCTTTTCAACTGGCCCAGGAAATCAGCGAGGCGATCAGGTATGCCAGGTAATTCTTTTGGCAGTTTTTTCAGGGTCACCACTTGGGGAGAATCCCATGGCCCAGCCCTGGGAGCTGTAATAGACGGCTGTCCGCCGCGTCTCCCTCTCTCTGCAGAAACTATCCAGAAGGCCCTGGATAAAAGGAAACCAGGCAAGGGCGGAGCAGCAGAGACCACCAGGAAGGAACCTGACCAGGTGGAAATACTGTCAGGCGTATTCGAGGGCATGACAACCGGCACCCCGATCAGCCTCATGATAAGAAACAGGGATGCAAGGAGCAAATCTTACGATCATATCAAAAATCTGTTCCGTCCAGGTCATGGTGACTACACCTATCTCAAACGTTTTGGGATAAGGGATTACCGGGGCGGAGGACGTTCATCAGGCAGGGAAACAGCAGCCAGGGTGGCGGCAGGGGCTGTAGCCCAGCTTGTGCTTGACCTGGCAGGCATCAAGGTGCAGTCCTACACTGTTGCCCTTGGTGGCGTCCATGCAGAGGCCAGGAACCTGGATGAGATAAATCACAACAGGCTTTTCTGCCCGGATAGTAATGCAGCCGCTGCCATGGAAAGACGCGTGTTGAAGGCCAGAAAGGCAGGGGATTCCCTGGGTGGAATTGTAGAAGTTGTGGCATCGGGTGTCCCTGCAGGACTTGGTGACCCGGTATTTGACAAGCTTGACGCAGAAATCGCCGGAGCACTTATGTCCATAGGAGCAATCAAGGGAGTGGAAATAGGATCAGGTTTCCAGGCAGCCAACAACACAGGCTCAACCAACAACGATCCTATCTCTCCTTCTGGTTTCATGAGCAACAATGCGGGAGGGATACTGGCAGGCATATCCAACGGGGAGCAGATAGTTGCCAGGGCAGCAGTAAAGCCCATTCCTTCCATCAGGATTGAGCAGGACACCATTGACATCCATGGCAAGGCAGTCAAGCTGTCGGTTAAAGGCAGACATGATGTAGCTGCCATTCCAAGGATCGTGCCAGTAACAAGGGCCATGGTTCAACTGGTGCTTGCCGACCATCTTCTGAGAAGATTTTCCCTGGAAATTACGGATAACTGCACGTTGATTGAGAGCAGCAAGAATGGACAGCTCGTTTAAGCCAACAGTAGGCATAGTAGGTGGCAAAGGCAGGATGGGCCGATGGTTCCACAGATTTTTCCAGGATGCCGGCCTGGAGGTCCTGATATCGGACGTAGATACCAAGCTCACGGCCAGGGACATTGCTGAACAATGTGATATGGTGCTGCTTGCCGTACCCATGGACTGTTTTGACAAGGTGGTTGCAGATACAGCACCACATATCCCAAAAACAAACTTTCTCACGGACATGTGCTCCCTGAAACAACGCCAGGTAAAGACAATGCTGCAGCACAGCAGATGCCAGGTATGCGGTACTCATCCGCTTTTTGGTCCAGGTGAAAAGACCATGGCTGGCAAGAGGGTGGCTATATGCCCTGCCAGAGGCTCGGAATGGTTAGGCTGGTGGAAGGCCTTCCTGGATTCTCATGAAGCGCTGACCGCCATGTTCACGCCTGAGGAACATGATCGCACCATGGCATGGGTGCAGGCATTGAACCACTTTATCATCCTGTGCCTTGGCAAATCACTCGAAGAAGACGGCATAGACTTCAAACACATACTGGAGCTTGCGACCCCCAGTTTTGAAAGGCAACTCAATATTGTGGCAAGGCTATGCCTTCAGGACCCAGAGCTCTATGCCACCATCCAGCTTGGAAATCCATATACGAACACGGCACTTAACACATTTGGGAAATACAGCAAGCACCTGAGAAAGATCATACGGGATGGCGACAGGGAGGCTTTCATAAAAATGTTCAAGGAAGTCCAGGAACTTGGCCCTTCCCTGCTTCAACATTGCAGGAAAACACCTGATTGATGCATTTTCACAGGCCACATGACAAACCATGCTTGTCCTGGAAGATGGCCTCGCATCTACTGCTAAGATCCGGCTAAAGCACATATGGCTTCAAAATACAGCTTTTTGAGAGAATCAAAAAAAGGTGTTCTTATTGACCTGCACGTACAACCAAGGGCTTCCAGGAACTGCATCGCAGGCCTCTATGGAGACAGGCTCAAGGTATCTGTCAAGGCCCCTCCTGTTGACAGCAAGGCCAATGAAGCATGCCGCACGCTCCTGGCCAAGGCATTGAAAATTCCCAAGGCCAGAATCATCTTAAAGGCTGGCCAGACCTCAAGGCATAAGACATTTCTCATAGATAATGGAGCAATCAAGAAAATTTTGCCCAGGCTTGATGGTCTCGTAAAAAGTCTAAAAAAATGAGCTAAGGCTCAAAAATACCACGACAGAAAGTAATGCGGCAAGGTAGGCATTAGCGTATATTGTATTCCTCGTCCTTGGTCAGACTTTTTACGAGATCATCAGGCTTTGGATTTTAGCAACAAGCTAAAGAATTCCCTTCTGGTTACCGATAACTATGGAAGGAAAAAGGATTATCTGTTTATTAGCCCTGTCTCCATGAAACAAATTACACATTGAACGCAGGGCCTGGCTCAGTTGGCCATCCAGACATAGCCTATGGCGGCCCAGCACTTGCAGAACCATGAACAGTAAATAAATCCCATAAACAATATGCTGTACTCTGGTACATTCTGACCAATATTATCATCAAGGAGTTTGCAATATGCCGATTTATATCTGGAAAGGCATCGATACTTCTGGCAAGACCACGAAGGGAGAAATAGAAGCACGAGATGAACGAACAGCCAGGCTGCTCCTTTCCAGGAAAAAGATAAGAATAACAAAGCTCAAACCAAAGCCAAAGGATCTCCTGGAAGATATAAAATTTCTGCAGCCAAAGGTAAAAGTAAAGGACGTTGTTATATTTACCAGGCAGCTAAGCACCATGATAGACGCGGGGCTTCCACTGGTACAGGGCCTTGATATCCTTGCCAATCAGCAGGAAAATCCTACTTTTAAAAAAATGCTTAAAGATATCAAGGGAGATGTTGAAAGCGGCTCCACCTTTGCGGACGCGTTGAAAAAATATCCCAAGCACTTTGACAGGCTCTACAGAAACATGGTGGCAGCCGGCGAAATAGGAGGTATCCTAGACGAGGTATTGAGAAGGCTTGCCACGTATATGGAAAAGGCTCAGGCACTTAAGGCAAAAGTTAAAAGCGCAATGGTCTATCCCGCCATAGTCCTGGCCATCTCCATGATAGTGCTTGGCATCATACTGATCTTTGTAATTCCAGTTTTTGCAAAGATGTTTGCTGACTTCGGCGCAGCTCTGCCTGCCCCGACGCAGATGGTGATAGACCTCAGCAATTTCATCAAATCCTACGTACTTGTAATCCTTGGGGCAGGTTTTTTTTCTGTCGTAATATTCAAAAAATTCTACGCCACCCCCAAAGGTAAACTCCTGGTAGACAAGATGCTCTTGAAGACCCCTGTATTTGGAACACTTATCAGAAAGGTGGCTGTTGCAAAATTCACCAGGACCCTTGGCACATTGATAAACAGCGGTGTTCCGATCATAGAGGCCCTTAACGTGGCCGCAGGGACAGCAGGTAACAAGGTCGTGGAAAACGCAATCCGGGCGGTAAAGGCAAGCATCAGTGAAGGACGCACCATTGCTCAGCCTCTGCTGGAAAGCGGGGTATTCCCCAACATGGTAGTCCAGATGATCTCGGTAGGTGAGACAACAGGAGCACTGGACAGTATGCTGAACAAGATCGCTGACTTCTACGACGAGGAGGTCAATACGGCAGTTGACGGGCTCACCTCCATGATAGAACCATTTATGATAGTGTTCCTTGGCGGGACCATAGGCTCCATAATCATTGCCATGTACCTGCCCATATTCAAGATGGCAGGTGTTGTTGGACAATAATTTCCATGGATTACAATCATGGCAGACTGGCATTAATCAACAAAAAGCCCCATATCTGCTCACAGGCGAGCGCAGATGCAATACTGGGGACGCAGATAAACGCAGACTTCGTACGCAGATAAAAGACAAAGAAAATCTGTGTGTTGCTGTGTTCATCTGCGTCCCAAAACTTGTGATTTGCAGACTTGTCGAGAAGTTACGTGCTCAGTCCATGGCGACACCCTACATCTTGTACTACATATTGACTATCTTCTCATATGGCCACGCAACTATTCCTCCATCCAAAAGCCTTATATTTTCAGGATTAAAACCTGCTGCCTTCAGCATCCTTGCTGCTTCGTAGCCACGCAGTGATATCTTGCAGATACATACTATTTCCTTGTCCCTGGGTAGCTCTTCAGGAGCACGCTTTCTGACCATTCCAAGAGGTATGTGAACTACATTGTCATAGGGAAGCTTCATCTGCTCAAGTTCCTTGGGTGTCCTTACATCCAGGATTACAAAATCATCACCCCTGTCCAATTTTTCCTTTACCTCTGAAGGTGCATACGCATTTATCAGCCCATCCATCTTGTTCTGTATGACATTGGCTGCCACCATGAGGTTATCAATAGCAGGAGAAAAAGGAGGTGCATAGGCCATATCGGTCTCAAATACATCGTCAACCGTACCACCTGCCTTAAGTATGGCCGCTGCAGTATCCACCCTGCTCAGGACCTCACCTGGCCCAAGTATCTGAACACCGAGCAGCCTGCCGGAATACTTCTCGGCAACCATTTTCATGTGAATGAGCTTGCTGTCTTTCATGTAGTGGGGTTTATCTGGCGCTGGACACAGACTGGTCACAGTTTCAAGGTCCTGTGCCTTTGCATCTCGTTCAGTAAGCCCGGTTCGAGCCACATTAAAACCAAGTATATTGCAAACTCCGGTACCGCACACACCAGGGAATTTACTGTTCCAGCCAGCCAGGTTATTACCTATAATGCGCCCATGCTTGTTTGCAGTGGAACCCATTGGTGCATACATACGCGTGCCTGATACAAGATTGATAGAAGATACACAGTCACCACCTGCATAAATATCGGGGTCTGATGTCCTCATATGAGCATCTGTAATGATACCGCTTGGCCCTACTTCCAGGCCGGCATCCTGTGCCAGTTGGGTATTAGGCCTGAAACCTATGGCAAGCAGTACCAGATCAGCATCTATCTCGGTCTTTTCAGTAATCACCTTTGCCACCCTGCCATTGCCATCGTCCTGGAAGCTTGTCACACCGTCATCACAATGTAGCACCACGCCCTTTGCAGTTATGTGTTTCATGAGAGGCACAGCCATCTCATGGTCTAATAAGGCAGGCAGGACAAATGGCAGCTTTTCCACCACATGACAGTTGAATCCCGCCTTCAGGAGGGGCTCGAGGCATTCCATTCCTATGAGCCCTGCCCCGATTACGACAGCATTTTTCCCAGATGCACTTTCCATAGCCTGTTTCAGTCTGGACCCATCCTCCATGGTCTTGAGGCAGAAAATGCCCTCCAAGTCAATACCGGGGATGGGGGGCCGGACGGGACTGCTGCCTGTTGCAATAACAAGCTTGTCATATGAAAGCTCTTCTTCTCTGCCATCCTCGGCATTTCTGACCTTTACGTTTTTTTTCTTGCAGTCAATGGCCACTGCCTCGGTATTGAGAAGAACATCCACGCCCTTGACCGCCTTGAAAAAGTTTACGTCCCGCGGCACACCTACCGGCGTGGTGGTCAAATCCTTCAAATCAGGGACCTCACCTTCCAGGTAAAAAGGCAGCCCGCAGGCCCCATAGGATATTTCTCCTCCTTTTTCCAAAATCGTTATATCCAATGA
>JALWYO010000084.1 GCA_026992735.1 Deltaproteobacteria bacterium | reverse complement strand
GTCAAGAGAAATACAGGGAATCTTTTTGTTCTGCCTGGTCGAATTTCCTTGACGATTTCATGAGCGGTTACTGCCCTGATGCCTGAAAAGCCTTTTTCTGCAAGGAGTGCCTCAAGCCCTGTACGCTCAAAGCCCTGGTGGGCCACTCCCGGCACATCACCGTGAAAGTCCCCGTCCTCCTTGTCGAGATCAGCAATGGATAGCCAGCCACCGGGATGTAATATCCTGTAAAATTTTTCAATCAGTTTTTCCACTGGCCCTATGTGGTGAAGTGTCATGCTGGTGTAGATAAGATGGAAGCGTTCCCGTGGCAGGGGATGCCTTGTCAGGTCAAGGAGCATGGTGGTTATATTTTCTATGCCCATGTCTTTTGTCTTTTCATCCAGGACCTTGAGCATCTCCGGCGAGATGTCTGCCGCAGTTATACTGCCTACGCGGTGGGCTATGGCAACGGATACCAGGCCGGTTCCACAACCGTATTCCATGGCATTCATTTTATGCTCAAGGGGAATTTCCCGTTCCAGGGCCTGGGCAACTGCCGCTGCAAGCCTTATCCTGTTGGGCTTTTCATCCCAGGTGCGGGCAGCCTGGTCAAAATATGCCATCTGCTTTTTCTGGTCACTGTTCATGAAATTTTAATCTCCTGTCAATATATCATGGCAGGCAGGCGGATTTCCGCTTGTCTTGGCTATCATCATACTTAAAGTAGTAAAATAGATAGTGGTAATACCTGGTTCCAAGCTATAATTACTGTTAAAGGATAGCGAAGAATAAAGTAAAATCGAGAGTGTTGAAACAGCAAGGACAGGAGATCCATGGCCATACCCGAAATTGAGAGAATACTGAGTTGCGATGAAAGTGGCAGGGCTGCCATAGAGAAGGCCCGCAAGGATGCCGAGGACCTGATGGCAGATGCGGAGCAGGACGTCAAAAAATTGCAGGAGCAGGCACAGGAGGAGCTTGAAGAATTCAAACAGAAGGAGATCTCCTCGATCCTGCAGGATGCTGACAGGAAGGCCGCACAGGTGGAGGAGGATGCCAGGAAGTATTGCCAGGGATTAAAGAAGCTCTTTGCCGCCCAGGAAGAGGTCCTGGTTTCCGGGTTTCTCAAGAGGTTCTACCAGGAAGCCGGCCTTGATGACGTCAAAGCTCGTTAATACCCTGTGATAGGTTCCAGTTGCGATCAGGCTGAACATATACTGGAGGGTAAAAGTTGCTCGGGGCTGCCATAAGGTATTCATATCTGAACGCAAAGACGAGGACCATGCATTCCATGAGGCTCAGGCCTTCGGACTGGCATATCCTTGAAACCACCAAGGACAGGGATGCTTTCCTGCACTACCTGGCCACCACATCTTATGCACCCTGGATTACAGAGATCCTTGAGCAGAAGGAGCAGGGTGACGAGGTATTTGAGAGAAAGATTTTCGGGGCCCTTTTCAATGATTACCGCAAGATCCTTGGCGCCCTCAGGGATGCGTCGTCCAGGGAGCTCATCCTGGCCCTGTTTTCGAGGTTCGAGGGTGAAAACCTGAAGATCCTGTTGAGGGCCCTGTTTTCTGGTCTTGGAAAGGCCGGTGCGGCCCACCTTCTCTATCCGGTTGAGAGGCTGTCCAGGTTGCCATGGGAGCGCCTCTGGCAGCAGAAAAATGTCAGGGATGCCGTAAAACTCCTTGAAAAGACAGCGTTCGGGCCCATGCTCAACCACGCACTTTCCCAGTTCGAGGCCCAGGGGCGTCTTTTCCCCCTTGAGATGGCGATAGATATCGCCTGTTTCAGGAGGATTGACGCGGCAGCAGGGGCTATCGGCAGCAGGACGGACAGGTCCAGGGTCAGGGATGTCCTCGGTTCCTACGTTGACATGCTGAATATATGCCATATAGCCCGGCTCAGGTTTGTTTATGGCCTCAGCCCGGAGGAGGCCCTGAACTACAGCTATTCAGGTGGAAATATGGACCTCAGGACATTGCACGCCATCGCCAGGGCCAGTGATCTTTCTGCCATGGCGAAGGTACTGCCCCGGCCTTTCGGTGGAGTTGTCCAGGGCATTGCCGGAGACCTTACCTCCCTGAGGCTCAAGCTGGAGGAGTGGCTCATTGGAAGGCTCAGAAGGGCGTTTCTGGGCAGCCCGTTTCATCTTGGCGTGCAGGTGGCGCATCTCCTTGAAAAGGAGCTGGAAATCAGGGGATTGATAAGCCTCTACCAGGCCAGGATTCATTCCCCAGCAATGAAGGCGGAGGACATCGTTCCTGGAATATTTCTGAAGGGAGGAGAGCATCTTGTTCAGGCCGGTTAAACTTTTCAGGGTTACCATCCAGGTCCCGGATAAGTATATGTCCCAGGTCCTCGGAATACTTGGAGATTTCAAGCTTCTTCACTTGATTAATATCAACGAGACCCCACTCGGCAAGCTGGGCTACGTGGCTGGGGTCCAGGCTGACCTTCTCAAGCGTTACGAAAAGGTGCTGGAACGCATAACCCGTCTTGTCCGGGAGCTGGAGGTATCCGGGCCGGTTCCTTCGCTTAAGATGGCGCCTAGGCCTGACAGGGATATCTATCTCATCGACCAGAGGCTTTCTGACATGGAAGACCAGGTGTCTTCCACGCTGATCCAGGGCAGGAAGGCGGAGAAGGAGCTTTCTGAAAAGCGGGAGCTCATCTCCAGGCTTGAACTCCTGGAGCCTGCGGACATTGATTTTACACGCCTTTCATCTCTTAGGTTCGTTCATTGCACCTTTGGAATACTGCCTGCGGAAAACCTGGACCGGTTAGAGGAGAGCCTTGCTGACATACATCACAGCCTCGTGAAGATATCAGAGCAGAAGAACAGGCTGGTGATGGCGGCCTTCTGCCTTAAATCGGACCGGGAGGTTTTGGAGCGTGCCCTGAGAAGTGCGTTCTTCCAGGACCTGGAGCTGCCAGCAGGCCTCAAGGGACCTGTGGGCGACGTAATAAAAGAGCTCAGAGAAGAGCTTCCAGCACTGGAAGAAAAGGCAAGGGCCGCACAGGAGGCAAAAGAGAGGTACAGGCAGAAATTCGGACAGGAGCTCCTTCTGCTGAGAGAACAGGCCTACGTGGCCCAGATCCTCTTGAGGGCCCAGGCAAAGTTCGGGAAGATAGACAACACGTATCTGCTCACAGGCTGGCTCCCTGTCAAGCTTTATGACCGGCTCAGGGACAGGATCATGAAGGCCACCAACGGCCAGGCCATTGTGGACAGGCTTGATCCTGAAGACATTCGCGAGGTCAGGGAAGGTATAATCAAGATACCCATTCTGTTCAATAATCCCCTGCTCATCCGGCCCTTTGAAAGATTGACCTCCCTCTACGGAACACCCTCATATGAAGAGGTGGAGCCAACGGTTTTCCTGGCAATCAGCTTCGTGCTGCTTTTTGGCATGATGTTCGGGGACGTGGGGCACGGCCTGGTGCTGTTCCTCGCGGGGCTCTATGTGTTCCGCAGGATTTACAAGTACATGGACTATGGCATTATTCTCATGGAATGCGGTGTTTCATCAGCCCTGTTCGGGGTGATGTACGGCAGTGTATTCGGGCTGGAAGACGTCATACCTGCGTTGTGGCTTCATCCCATGAAGGACATAAACAGATTTATGATGGTTTCGGCAGCCATTGGAGTAGGCATGATAAGCCTTGGATTGATACTGAACCTTATCAATATATTCAAGAGGAGACGCTACTCCGAGCTCCTGACTTCAGGCGGGCTCGTTGGCGCACTTCTATACTGGCTCCTGGCAGGCCTTGCCATAAGGTACGTGCTTTCCGGTCCGCCTCTTCCAATCGAAATTACTGTGGCAGAGGCAGTGAGCGCGGTTCTCATCTTCATAATGATAGTGGAAAGGCCTATAACAACCCTTGTAAGGCAGCGTAAGAAAAGGGCCAGTGGCGCAAAGCCCAAGGGGCCAAAGCCAGCCCTTGGCACAATGATTCTGGAGTCAACCATAGAGGCACTGGATGGCCTGCTGAGATTTCTGGCAAATACCGTTTCATTCGTGCGTGTGGCCGCATTTGCATTGACGCACGCTGCCCTGTTTGTCGGGGTCTTTTCCATTGCAGACATGGTTAGCCATGGCTCAGCCAGCGGGTTTCCATATTATCTTACCCTTGTCATAGGAAATATTGTGATAATAGCCCTGGAGGGCATGGTGGTATCCATACAGACCATCCGTCTCGAATATTACGAGTTCTTCAGCAAGTTTTTCAGGGGCGGAGGCGAGCCGTTCCAGCCAATTGTTGACCAGGAGACGAAAGAAGTGTAGGCATTCACATGGCACCACATCTGCTGCATCCTGTGAACGCTCACAGAATGGGGAATACATACAAGGTACGACAAAGCTCGATAGAACCACGTGGTCAGTTACAAAAAAGTCACGTGAACAGATTTTCAGAAGGAGGAACAGTATTCATGAATCTCAGGAATATCATGAGCAGTTTGATGGCCAGTGCCCTGGTCCTTGCCCCGACCATAGCGCTTGCTGCTGAAGGTGCGCAGGCGGCAGCAGGAGCGCCCTCCAAATGGGGTTTCCTTGGTGCTGCCCTGGCAGTAGCAGGTTCTACCATAGGGGCAGGTATAGCAGTGGGCCTCGTGGGCGCTGCTGCAATGGGCGCCATCAGTGAGCGGCCGGAGGTGGCCGGGCGCGCCCTTATATTTCTGGGCCTTGCAGAAGGTATTGCCATTTATGGCCTTATCATTGCCATTATGATACTTGGAAAGCTATGACCTTCATGCTGAACTTAGCAAGATGCGGGTTTCCCCAGGGAGCGTGCAATACAGTGCATTTTCAGGCTTGTTTTTGTGATCGGTTACCATGAAGATCATAGCCATTGCAGACCCTGATACAGCCCTGGCATTCAGGCTTGCCGGTATTGAAACCCTGCCTGTTGCCAGGAAGGAAGAGGCTGCTGCCGTGCTTAAACAGGCGGCTGAGAGGCCCGATATGGGGATCGTGTTGATAACGCAAGGGCTTGCAAGGGCTGCTGGCAAACAGTTTGAAGAGGTCAGCCACGAGAGGCATCTGCCTCTATTGATAGAAATCCCGGATACCAGGGGCCCTATTGAGAAAAGGCTTTCCGCTGCGGAAAAGATGGCAGCAATTTTGAGGAGGTAATGTAATGGCGCTTCCTGACCAGGTGGAACTTCTGTGTATGGCTGTAGAGAAGATGGCGGCAGCCGAGGTTGAGAAGATCGTGCAGGATGCCCGTGACCGGCGCGACCGTATTCTTCAGGAGCGCATAGAGCAGATCAGGCGGGAACAGGAAGAACAGAAGATATATCTAAAGAGGCGGGCCTTCCAGGATGCCAGGAGGAAGGTGGATGCCGCAGAGCTCAAGGCAAGGCGCATGGTAATGGCTACCAGGGAGGAGATTTTCGACAGGATAATGGAAAACGGGAGACACAGGCTGCAGGAGCTGAGGGAAGACAGTGCTGCCTATGCCAGGCTCCTTGACGGCTTGATAAGAAAGGCTGCCGGGATAATCCTCGAGGCTGGTAGCAGGGGTGTGGATATAAAATGCCGTCAGCAGGACAGGACGGCGGCAGAGGAGGCGATATCTGCCCTCCCTGATGACATAAGGGGTAAGATCACGCTCTCCAGAGAGCCTGTTGCCATCGAGGGCGGAATAATGGCCTTCAGCAAGGACGGAAAGCAACTGGTGGACTTGTCGTTCGAGGCAATTTTAAAACGGATTGAGCCTGATATAAGGGCGATGACAGCCGACAGGCTGTTCAAGGGTATAGGTACGGGTCAGGTATGAAAGAAGCTGACAAGGCACAGAATCCAGAGGTCATCTTTGTAAGCGGACCTGTTGTAAAGGCATCCAGGGCCCATCTCTTGTCCATGAACGAGATGGTAGAGGTCGGAGCAGAGAGGTTGGTGGGCGAGGTCATTGGCCTCGAGGATGATACCGCTACTCTCCAGGTGTACGAGGATACCACGGGCCTGAAGCCGGGTACCAGGGTGATAGGGCAGGGAATGCCGCTCTTTGCAGAGCTGGGCCCAGGTCTTATCAGCCACATATTCGATGGCATCCAGCGGCCCTTGACGGAATTGAAGGAACAGTGGGGTGATTTCATCCAGAGGGGAAAGACCGGCACTGCCCTTTCAAGGGAACGTGTATGGCAGTTTACCCCAACAGCCAGGGAGGGCGACAAGGCGGTCCCTGGCCAGGTTATTGGCACAATCCAGGAGACTGATGCGATTGTGCACAAGGTCATGATCCCGCCGGGTATTGCAGGCACCATCGGTAAGATTGCAGGCCCTGGAGGCTATAGCCTTGAAGAGGAGATCGCAGTCATCAAGACATCCGGCGGCCCCAGGAGTATAAGGCTTTTCCACAGGTGGCCGGTAAGGCAGCCTCGGCCATATGTCAGGCGGCTGATGCCGTCGGAACCGCTCCTGACTGGCCAGCGCGTGATAGACACGTTTTTCCCACTTGCAAAAGGGGGAACCGCGGCAATACCCGGCGGCTTTGGAACCGGCAAGACGGTTACCCAGCACCAGCTCTCCAAGTGGGCGGATGCCGATGTCATAATTTACATAGGATGCGGTGAGCGGGGTAACGAGATGACCGGCGTGCTTACGGATTTTCCCCAGCTCCTGGACCCTCGCACACAGCGTCCCCTTATAGAGCGCACCGTGCTCATAGCCAATACGTCTGACATGCCTGTTGCAGCCAGGGAGGCCAGCATCTACACGGGCATAACCATAGCCGAGTATTTTCGTGACCAGGGCTATGACGTGGCGCTCATGGCGGATTCCACTTCCAGGTGGGCAGAGGCGCTCAGGGAGATATCCGGCAGGCTTGAGGAGATGCCTGCTGAAGAGGGCTTCCCTGCCTATCTCGCCAGCAGGCTTGCAGCCTTCTACGAGAGGGCAGGTCAGGTGAAGGCCCTGAGCGGTGAAAAGGGCTCCGTTTCCCTGATAGGCGCTGTTTCCCCGCCAGGAGGTGACTTTTCAGAGCCTGTCACCATGCACACCAAGAGGTTTGTCCAGTGTTTCTGGGCACTTGACAAGGAACTGGCAAGCGCCCGTTATTTCCCGGCCATAAATTATCTCCAGAGCTATTCCGCCTACACTGAGGCTGTGGCTGCCTGGTGGACGGAGAGGACCGGGCCCGAATGGGAAAAACTCAGGGAGGAGGCGGTGCAGATACTCCAGGAGGACTCAAAGCTTCAGAATATAGTCAAACTCCTGGGAGAAGAGGCGCTTCCGGACGACCAGAGAAGGATACTTGAGGGCGCAAGGCTGATCAAAAACGATTTCTTGCAGCAGAGCGCCTATGATCCAGTGGATACTTACTGTATGCCATTGAAGCAGTTTTATCTCCTTAAAGTGATAATCTATTTCATCAGGCGGCTCAAGGACGTGGTGGACAGCAGGATTCCCCTGTTCCGGGCCATGGAGCTGCCAGTGGTGGAACAGATTCACAGGGCCAAGTACACAGTTTCCGGCGAGGACATAGCTCCATTTGAACAGATGCTGAAGGACATGGATCAGCAGGTGGATCAGCTTCTTTCAAGGAACCAGGAGGCAAATCATGGCGTTTGAGACCACGGAAACGGCTGCCAAAGGCGTGGCGGGAACAGGAAATACCTCATCCGCACACCTGGAATTTGTCGGCCTTAGCAAGATATCCGGCCCCCTGGTTGTAATAGAGGGCATCCGGGACGTTGGTTTCGGAGAGAGGGTGGAAATCGTTGCCTCTGACTCGGACGTACGCCAGGGCAGGGTTCTGGCCATAAGCGAAAAGGCTGCTGTCCTGGAGGTATTCCATGGCACATCGGGCCTGGACCAGGCTGATACAAGGGTGAGGTTCATGGGCCGCCCTTTTGAAATGGTGGTGTCAAAGGAAGAGGTCCTGGGCAGGATATTCAGCGGCCTGGGTGCGCCCCTTGACGGGGGGCCTGCGCCGTTCAGGGGAGAGGCGAGGAACGTGAACGGTTTTGCCATCAATCCCGTGGCAAGGGCCTACCCGGAAGACTTTATCCAGACTGGTATATCCACCATAGATGGCATGAATACCCTGGTAAGGGGCCAGAAGCTCCCCATATTTTCCGGAAGCGGCCTGCCACACAACGATCTTGCCATCCAGATAGTAAGGCAGGCACGCCTCCTGACAGAAGAGAGCAGCTTTGCAGTAATATTTGCCGCCATGGGGGTGCGTCATGACGAGGCAGAGGCATTCAGGCTGAGTTTCGAGGAGAGCGGGGTGCTCAACAACGTGGCCATGTTTCTGAACCTGGCCGATGATCCCACAGTGGAGCGCCTGGTGGCCCCAAGGGTGGCATTGACTGTTGCCGAATACCTGGCCTTTGAAGAGGGAATGCACGTCCTGGTCATACTGACTGACATGACGAATTATTGCGAGGCCCTGAGGGAGGTTGCCACATCCAAGGGCGAAGTGCCCAGCAGGAAGGGTTACCCCGGCTATCTGTACAGCGATCTGGCGTCTATTTACGAGCGCGCAGGAAGGATACATGGCAGGAAGGGCTCGGTTACCCAGATACCCATCCTTACCATGCCGGATGATGATATCACCCATCCAATCCCTGATCTCACGGGCTACATAACAGAGGGGCAGATAGTGCTGGACAGAATGCTTTACCAGAAGAACATCTATCCGCCTGTGAACGTGCTGCCGTCCCTGTCCAGGCTCATGAGTGACGGCATTGGCGAGGGCAAGACTAGGGATGACCACAGGAACATCTCCAGCCAGCTCTATGCTGCCTATGCCAACGCCAAGCAGGTGGAACGGCTTGCATCCATAATAGGTGAAGAGGACCTGAGTGTAACGGATAAGAAGTATTTTCAATTTGCCAGGGAGTTTGAAAAACGGTTCGTAAACCAGGCAAAAGATGAAGACAGGGGTATCCTCGAGACCCTAGACCTTGGGTGGGAGCTGGTGATGATGCTTCCCAGCCAGGAACTTGTCAGGGTAACGCCAGAACAGGTGGAAAAATATGGAAAGGCTTCTCATACCTGTAACCAAGAGTAACGCCATCAGGATAAAGGACGAGCTTTCCCTGGCTAAGGATGGCGAGCAGCTCCTGGATCAGAAAAAGGATATCCTCATCAACCACATAAACCTGCTGGCAGGAAAGGCTGACCGGGTAAGAAAGCAGCTGGATGACGCGCTTCTTGCTGCCTATGATCAGTTGAAACGCGCGCTCATAGAAAGCGGCAGGAGCCAGCTGGAGGCAGCAGGGCTGGCCGTGGATGCCAATCTTGATGTGACCATCAGGGAGCGAAGCCTGATGGGTGTTGTGCTTCCCCTGGTCTCTGTGAACAGGCCCAGGTTGCGGCCGGAATATGGCCTTGCAGGGACTACGAAACAGATGGATGAGGTCAGGCACAGGATACTGTCTGCAGTGGAGACCATTGCAGAACTGGCAGAGGTGGAAATAGGGCTACAGAGGCTTATGGAAGAGACAAAGCGGACCCTTAAACGCATAAATGCGCTTTCCTACATCTACATACCGCTCTACGAAGCAACGCTTAAGTCCATCCAGGAACGGCTGGAGGAAAAGGAAAGAGAGTCCCTGTTCCAGCTCAAGAGGGTAAAGGGTAAGGCAGGAAAAGGCCTTGGGGTGTGAACTGCAAATTTCAGCAAAGGGGATTTACTCATGGTAAATGACACTGCTCTCTTTAGAAAGATGCTCATACCTGTTGACGGTTCCAGCTACAGTCTTTCTGCAATCCGGCTCGGAGGCAGACTGGCGGCAGTTCATGGCTCGGATGTCTGGATATTGAACGTGATAGACCAGGAGGTCATGGCCCAGCTATGCAGGCTGAACAGGGAACAGTGTGGTGTTGTCCAGAGAAATATGGAGGAAGAGGCCAGGGGGCTTGTGGCGGATATGAAGGCAGAACTTGCCAAGACAGGTGTTGATGCTTCAGCCCTGGTAAAGAAGGGCACACCGCATGATATTATCCTGGACAGCAGCCAGGAGCTTGGAATAGACCTCATAGTCATGGGAAAGCTGGGAAGGAGAGGGGTGAAGCGCATACTGCTGGGCAGTGTTGCCGAGAGGGTGATAGAATTCGCTTCATGCCCGGTGCTGCTTTCAGACGGAAGCTGAATCCGTGTATCTGTTCATTCTCAGGGCAGCACATATGCGGCTTGTTTTTTAGCTGTGATTCAGGAACAGAAGGCTCCTTGTGGCATGCCAGGTGGCATCCAGGAAGGGTGCTGCATTGCTGTTCCGGGAAAACCCTCCTGATTTTGTCCTGCAGCCCATGATGAATTGCCAGCACGCGGGGCTGTTTGCAGGCCTGCTGCCGAGCATGGCCAGGGCTGCAAGCCCGTAATGACAGTTTTCGATATATGACGTGGTTCCTGGCATGAAGCCAAAGCCGCCGTCAGGGTTCTGGCAGGCTGCGAACCATTCAGATGCCTGTCTGGGCGGTATCCTGTGCTGGTTGAGCTGCCTGTCGATATACACATCCATCATTCTCAGCCTCAGGATGCCGCTGAACGGCCTGCCAGCTCCCGTGCTGCAGGCCGTCTCAAGGATGCCGGGTTCTCTGTCGATGATTTCCACGGTTGCCCTGATGCTGAAATACAGGTTTTCTCTCCTGCAATCATGGAGCACACGCCGCTGCAGGATGGCATGGCAGGTACTGTTTTCTGGCAGAATGCCACATGATTTCATGCACCACAGGAGCTGAAATATGCCCCTGGGGCCAAGCTCCAGATCGCCCTGCATGTAGCCTGCAAGGAATGCCCTGAGCGAGTCCTTTTGGGTAGTTTCACGCCAAAGGCTGCTGCCCGTTATGCCGGATATGGCAGATATTATCCTGAGCCCGTGGTAGGTGTCTTCCACGGTTGCCGGGAGCTTTGGCGTGGCACCAAAGCCGCCATCTGCCTTTTCCCTGTCCATCACGAAGCCTTCCAGGCCAGGAATGATCTCTTGCAGGTCACGGTACGCTGTATTGTCATTCATGTCTATAATCCTTGTCCATTCTATAATCCTTTATCTGGAGCAGGGGATGGTATTGTTTTTAAGCGATCATATGCCGGTTTATGCGCATGGCAATGCCATCACGATGATTTCATTCCTTCTTTCCTTCTCGACAAAGCCATTTCTGCTCCAGAAACGGAGTGCTTTGCGGTTGCCAGCCCTGACTTCCACTATAAAGCCGGTACACAGGCCCCTGGAACAGAATGCCCTGACTGCAAGGCCCAGGGCAGCGCTGCCGGTTCCCCTGGACCTGTCCTGAGCTGACCAGATAACCATGGTCAGAAAGGCAGGTTCCCCCGGCCTCCAGCAGCCTGAGCCCATCATGCCCACAACCCTGTCCTGTCTTTTTATCACATATACCCATTTGAATATTCTTAAAAGTACAAAAATGGCCCCTGCTGTACCAAGTGGGGCATTCAGGCCAAGGTTTTTGCGGAGCCCGGTATCCATGCGGCTGATGGAGCGGCAGAGCTGGAACAGTGCCAACGGGCCTGGCAGTTGAATGGATACTCCTGTGTCACTGTCAGTCAGCTTTCGGGGCAGGCGCCCTATTCGGTAGCCTTGCATAGAATTTTGCCTCTGATCTCAATGCGCCAGCTACATCATCAGTGATGAACCTTTCTGCCAGGCGCCATCTCCAGTTACCCCTTGGAGATGCAGGTAGGTTCATACGGCAGTCGCTCCCGAACCCAAGCACATCCTGCATGGGTATGATGGCCAGGCGGGCCACGGATGAGTATGCCATGCGTATAAAGTCCCAATGTATCCGGTTGCCATCGCTGTTTGCATACCTTCTGGCACGCTGCTTTGCGTAATCGCTAACCTCTGGGTCAAGGTACCAGCCGACCACGGTATTGTTGTCGTGGGTGCCCGTGTATACCACGAAGTTCCTGTGCTCAAAATTATGTGGCAGATAGAGATTATGCTCGTCAGAGTCAAAGGCGAATATAAGGACCTTCATGCCTGCAAGGCCCAGCTCATCCCTGAGCCTTATGACCGGGCCTGTAATCGTACCCAGGTCTTCTGCAACGATCTCCAGCTTGTTTACCGCGCTGCGCAGCCTCTCGAAGAAATACCTGCCAGGCCCCCTGATCCACCTGCCTTTTATAGCGGTTTTTTCCCTTGCCGGCACCCTCCAGAATGCCTGCAACCCCCTGAAATGGTCTATCCTGACCATGTCCATGAAATGTGCAGTAAACCTGAGCCTCTTTTCCCACCAGTTGTAAACTGCATCGTTGTGTTTGCCGTTGATCTTCCACTTGTAGATTGGATTTCCCCAGCGCTGCCCCGTCTTGCTGAAATAGTCAGGTGGAACACCTGCCACAAAGGCAGGCTCCAGGGTTACAGGGTCCAGTTCGAAACAGTCCTGGTTTGCCCATACGTCAGCGCTGTCAGGGGCTACATATATAGGCATGTCTCCAAAGAATTTTATGCCTTTCCCAGAGGCTGTATTCCTGAAAGCCTGCCACTGGGTAAAGAATTCCCACTGTACAAACTTGTGAAAATCAATCCGGTCTGCGAGTTCCCTTGCAGCTGTTTTTATGGCTGACCTGTTTCTTCTGGCAATATCACGAGGCCATCTGTTCCAGGCCTTGCCCTTGTAACGCTCCTTCATGGCCATGAACAGGCAGTAATCGTCCAGCCATGAGGAATGCTCCTGGCAGAATGCCTGGAACCCTGAAGGGGGAGTTTTTTTGATGAACCTGGCATGGGCCTTTTCCAGCAGGCCCTGCATAAGGGGTATTATCTTTTCATATTCCACAAAGTATTCAGATAGCAAGGGCAATTCTTCAAGGTCCTGCCTGTCAAGCAGGCCTGACTCCATCATGATTTCGGGCGAGATGAACAGGGGGTTTCCTGCAAAGGCGGAGCTGCTCATGTACGGGGAATAGCCTGTTACGCTATCTACCGGCCCGAGTGGAAGGAACTGCCAGACTTCCTGCCCGGCTTTTTCCATGAAATCCAGGAACGAGTATGCATTCGGCCCGAGTTGGCCTATGCCAAACCTCCCTGGCAGAGACGAGATATGCAGAAGCAACCCGCATGAACGGTAAAAATCAGTCGTTTTGGCCATGTGTTGTTTTGTCCCTCAGTTGTAACTGGTCACAGGTTCCAATGGGCTTTAGTGTATATATTCCCATTCTGTAAGCGCTCGCAGCCAGTGTGAAACCATGCTTGCAATACATGCGTCAGGCATGCACAAAAAAGCCGGGACGATCCAGTCATCCCGGCTTATTTCATATGGATATGCCGTCACTGCCTTGAGACAGTCTTATTTTACCTCTTCAAAATCGGCATCTACCACGTCATCTTCGCCGCCACCCTGGCTGCCTGAACCTGCCTGGCCACCTCCTGCTCCTGCAGAGGCTCCAGCAGCTCCTCCAGCAGCAGCACCGGTTCCTGCTCCAGCCTGTGTCTGCTGATACATCATCTCGGCCAGCTTGTGGGATGCCTGCATCAGCTCATCCTGGGCCTTCTTGATGGCGTCAATATCCTGGCCCTCCATCACCTTTTTCAAGGCGTCGAGTTTCTGGTTGATCAGATCCTTGGTGGCTGCATCTACCTTGTCACCAAGATCTTTCAGGCTCTTCTCCGTGGTGTAGATGAGACTGTCTGCCTGGTTTCTTGCCTCTACAAGCTCCTTCTTCCTGCGGTCTTCTTCTGCATGGAGCTTGGCCTCTTCCTCCATCTTCTTGATCTCTTCTTCCGAGAGCCCGCTGGATGCCTGGATCCTGATGGATTGTTCCTTGCCAGTGGCAAGATCCTTGGCAGAGACGTTGAGTATGCCATTGGCATCTATGTCAAAGGTGACCTCTATCTGCGGCACACCCCTTGGAGCAGGTGGTATGCCCACAAGCTCGAACCTGCCAATGGTCTTGTTATCTGCAGCCATTTCGCGTTCACCCTGCAGTACATGTATGGTAACGGCGTTCTGGTTGTCTGCCGCCGTGGTAAATATCTGGCTCTTCCTGGCAGGAATTGTAGTGTTTTTCTCTATGAGCTTCGTCATAACGCCACCCATGGTCTCGATACCCAGGGATAGAGGAGTGACATCCAGAAGCAGCACGTCCTTGACCTCTCCCTTGAGAACCGCTCCCTGTATGGCAGCGCCGATGGCCACGACCTCATCCGGGTTGACGCCCTTGTGAGGCTCCTTGCCAAAGATCTCCTTGACCTTTTCCTGGACCTTTGGCATACGGGTCATACCACCGACCAGGATGATCTCGTTGATGTCTGCCTTTGTCAGGCCGGCATCCTTCAGGGCGGTTTCACATGGCGGAACAACCCTGTCGATCAGGTCTGCCACCAGGGCTTCCAACTTTGCCCTGGTAAGCTTTATCACCAGGTGTTTCGGCCCGCTTGCATCTGCAGTAATGAATGGCAGATTGATCTCTGTTTCCGCCGTGGTGGAAAGCTCGCACTTGGCCTTTTCAGCAGCTTCCTTGAGCCTCTGCAGGGCCATCCTGTCCTCGCGGAGATCTATGCCGTTTTCCTTCTTGAATTCATCTGCAAGCCAGTCCACAATGCGGAGATCAAAGTCTTCACCGCCGAGGAATGTGTCCCCGTTGGTTGACTTTACCTCGAATACGCCTTCCCCGATCTCCAGTATGGAGATATCGAACGTGCCGCCTCCAAGGTCAAAGACAGCAATTTTTTCTTCGGATTTCTTGTCAAGGCCGTATGCAAGAGCGGCTGCCGTAGGCTCGTTGATGATACGCAGTACATCGAGCCCTGCAATCCTGCCTGCATCCTTGGTGGCCTGGCGCTGGCTGTCATTGAAATACGCCGGCACTGTTATGACCGCTTCTTTTACCTCTTCTCCAAGATATTCTTCTGCAGTCTGTTTCATCTTGCCGAGAATCATGGCAGATATCTCCGCAGGACTGTACTGCTTACCTGATACCTCAACGTAAGCATCACCATTAGGCCCTTCAACTATCTTGTAGGGCATGATTTCCCTGCTTTTCTTCACCTCTGGATCTGTGAACTTGCGGCCAATCAGGCGTTTTATGGCAAAAAGGGTATTCTCAGGATTGGTGACAGCCTGACGTTTGGCCAGCATTCCTACCAGCCTTTCACCCTTTTCTGTAAATGCGACTACCGATGGAGTAGTTCTTCCGCCCTCGGAATTGGTAAGTACCTTAGGCTCCCCACCCTCCATTATGGCTACGCAAGAGTTGGTAGTTCCGAGGTCTATTCCTATAACCTTTCCCATTTTATATTTTCCTCCTTGAATATTTAAAGTTGAACATCAAATTTTTTAATCAAAAAATATTAATGTTCATTGCCATCTGTTCTCTGATGTTCCCGGTTTGAGTTTAACCCCAAATTAACAGAAGCGTCATG
>JALWYO010000083.1 GCA_026992735.1 Deltaproteobacteria bacterium | reverse complement strand
CAGACGTATTTTGATACTTCAAGTCCCTGACAACGCGGCAGATTCGGTAAACTCGGCAATCCCGAAGGGTGGCGAATGCGAGGGAAAAATATCTGATGGTGAATTCACCTAAAAAGTGAAACTTGCCTCTTAAGTATTCAACAAACAATTTGTTGATATAATTAATAAATTTCATTTTCCTCGCATTCAACAAAAAGGCTGGTTTGTCCCCTGGGATTCAGGAATGACTTGACAGCCTCCCTGGCCATCTGCTCCAAATTTTCGGGAGAAAATGGTCCATGTTCGGCCATCTCTTCTTCCATACGCTTTCTGAGCTGAATGACAAAATGGGCAATTCTCGACAGCATGAGTTGATACGAGATACTGTGAGCTGAAACTGTGCTGTCAGCAGTCAGAAACAGGGAGTCCTCGTTGTACAGGCTTGAAATTGGACAGAGACCACATTTTGTCATTTGGTATATCCGGTCACTGTTCAGATGAACTTCAGTTGTCAAGAACCTATTCTTTTCGTCAGCCTTTATGGGCAGGTCTTCAAGATATACTATGCCGTGACGGTGGAAGCAGGTAGGCCAGCCAAAGGCATGTATGCTTTTGCCACAGAGGGCTCCCAGAGTCCATACTGCATCTCCATACAGAAGTTCCTTTTCGGCAAACGTTATGTCGGGCAGGTCTGTAACCGTATCAAATGGCTCTCTAAGCAGGAATCTATTGAACATGGCTATTTAACCACCTGGATGATGGCTTTGCCCTGAGATTACGCCACTTCGCATAAGATACATTATGTAAAATACGATTAGGACAAGAAGACTGGATGTGTTTTAAAAATGATAACAGGAAGATAGATGTCTTGGACTAACTTCGGATATCCCTGGGGTATCTCTAAAGAAAAAGGGGTTAGCCGTCTTGGCTACCCCCCTGAATTTACTGGCGCGCCCGGAGGGATTCGAACCCCCGACCTACGGATTCGTAGTCCGGCGCTCTATCCGGCTGAGCTACGGGCGCATATACATATAAATGCAAAAAGCGCTTTCTTTATAATTTAGCTGGCGCTACATTTCAAGGCCAACCCTATCTATTTCCATCAAAAATCACATTGCAACCATGACGCCGGAAAAACGCCCTTGGGACACGATGACTTGACAAACGACAAAACGACATCCACGCCGCCTGTAATGCCGTTTCCCAGGCCAACAGGCCGGGAAAAGGCGTTTACATGGTCCCTGGTGCTCACTGCTGTAGGCATCCCGCATCAGTTAGAACAGCAGGAGGAAGGTTGGATAATCCTGGTGCCTAAGGCATGGCGGGAAGAGGCCATCCGGCAGATCAGGCTATTTGAAGATGAAAACAGGAAGTCTGCTAGCGGCCAGGCCCATGAACACAGGCCAATCAGGTATGCCAGGGAGTCTATATGGAGCATCCTCATGGTTTCAGCAGCCATGTCCCTTACGTTCAGGTATGAGATCAGGGAAAAGGCACTGGCAACAGGGGCCGCCAGCTCTGACAGGATCATGGACGGTGAATGGTGGCGGGCAATCACTGCTCTATGGCTTCATGCAGATCCGTCTCATTTCCTGTCCAACATGGTCATCGGTGGTTTCATTATATTTTGGCTTATAGAGGAGACAAGCCCTGGAGCCGGCTGGTTCCTCGCCCTGCTTACCGGCGCTGTTGGAAACTATGTCAACGCCCTGATACATGGCTATGACGGGCACATCTCCATCGGGGCTTCAACAGCGGTATTCGGGGCATTAGGCAGCCTCTGCGGCCTGCGCGCAGTAAAGAGAAAAAATCTGCCTACAGAGATGCTGCGTGCTGTAGGTGCAGGCCTTGCATTACTGGCCATGCTGGGCTCTGGCAAGGAACGGGTGGACCTTGGCGCACATCTTTTCGGCTTCGTGGCCGGGCTTGGCGCAGGCTCGGTTACCGGTTTCATTATGAAAAGCACGAAGGCCCGCCTGCCGTATACAGGCAGGTTCCTGGGCATCCTGTCATACTTTGTGGTTACAGCAGCATGGATACTGGCGGTCTTCAAGAGTAAGCCATTCCCTTAAAAATATACCTACAGGAAGATTATTGCCAGCGCACCTCCTGCCAGAACTACCCAGAGGATGTCTATCTTCCTGTAAAGGGCAATAAAGGCTGCAAGCCCTATGAGAACCGAGGCTGCGTTCCAGCTTATGGCAAGGACAAAGCTGATGAACACTGCCAGCAGCAGGCCAACGAATGAAGCAAGCACGCCCCTCATGCATTTCCTGAACACCGGAGAATTTTTAAACCTTTCGAACACAGGCGCCACCAGTAACAGAACCAGGAATGAAGGCGTGAATATGGCCCAGGTACAGGCTGCTGCCCCCAGAAAGCCCTTGAGCAAATAGCCCACAAAGGCAGCGGTAATGACGATAGGCCCTGGCGTGACCTGGCCAAGGGCTATACCGTCCATGAGTACCTTGGCAGTCAACAGGTGTCTGTTGTCCACGATCTCGTGGAGCATCAGGGGAAGGGATGCATACCCTCCTCCGTATGCAAAGAAATCTATCTTCATCATGAGCGCGCAGAGCTTGGCCAGCAAGGGATCAATCAGGAAGAGAAAGAGCATAACAGCAGCTACTATCGCAGTAATTATGCCTGCAAACCTTACCGGCTCGGACGCAAGGAGCATGGAAACAATGCTTTCCCTGCTGGCCTCTCCGTCCTGAGCGCCCTGCCCTTCTCCATGCATGGGATAGAGAAATATCCCTGCAAGGCCGCACAATACGATGACTGTCACGGGACTGCCCTTCATAACCAGGTACCCGGCAGCAGCTGCCACCAGCAGCACATCCTGCCATGCCTTTATAATCTTTTTGCCAAAGGACATTGTGGCATTCGCAACGATAGCAACCACTATCACCTTGAATCCAAGAAAACAGGAGGCCACAGGCTTTAAGTCGATCGCATGCATATAGACCACGGACAGAATGGTCATGAAAAGAAAGGCAGGCAGTACAAAACCAGTGTAGGCAGCCAGTGAACCAATGCCGCCTCCTGCCTTCAGGCCCGCGTAGGCGGCAGCCTGCATGGCAGTAGCGCCTGGAATAGTCTGCACCAGGGCAACCCCGTGGTCAAAGTCTTTGCTCTTGACCCAGTTGTTTTTTTTGCACGACAGGTCCTTGATGTATTTCACCATGGCAGGCCCGCCAAAGGCAGTGCAACCCAGGCGCAAAAACGCCAGAAAAAGTTTCAGTGGTGGTACATTTCTTTCCATAATTGTCTTATCTCCTTGGTCATGACAATATCCGTTTCAGGTGGCCTGCCCCTGGTGGTCAGGTAACCTCCAATGAGCATGGCATCTGCGCCTGCCATGAAGGCAAGGATCTGGCCCTCGCCAAGGGCGCTCTCCCTGCCGCCTGCCAGCCTTATGGCTGCTGATGGAAGCATTATCCTGAACATCGCCACTGTCCTGATAATTTCAGGGATGGTGACAGGGGATAGATCCTGAAGCCTGGTGCCCCTGATAGGCACCAGGATGTTAAGGGGCACTGAATCCACCTTGAGATCTGCCAGCTCTTTTGCCATGAAAAACCTGTGTTCCAGGCTTTCTCCCAGCCCGATTATTCCTCCGGCACATACCTGAAGGCCACACTTTCTGGCTGCCTTGATAGTTGCCATTCTGGCGTCAAAGGTGTGAGTAGTACATATCGAAGGGAAAAATTCCCGGCATGCCTCCAGGTTGTGATGATACCTGCTCAGGCCCGCCTCTTTCAGGACCGTAAGGCCCTTGCGGCCAATTATCCCCAGGGAACAGCAAAGGCCGATATCCACCCTCTTGCTTATCTGGAAGATGATCTCGGCCACATCTTCAACCAGGCTGGAGGAAGGCCCCCTTCCGCTGGTAACCAGGCTGAAACGTTCAGCACCGCTCTGCCTGGCCAGTTCTGCTTCTCTCAGGAGGATATCGAGGGACTTAAGTGGATAGACAGGGGCAGCGGCATTTGCGCTTTGGGACTGGGCGCAGAAAGCGCAATCCTCGGTGCAAGCGCCTGACCTGGCATTTGATATGGTGCAAAGCCCCATTTTCAGCCCCCTGTGTTCTATCTTGAGCCTGAGTGCCCTGTGCATAAGGTCCTGCAGGCTGCTTCCTGATATTCTTTGGAAATCCTGCATGTTCATATCCAGGCTGGCATCAGAGGGCTATGGAACATTCAGCCAGGGTTTCAGCAGTAAGTTCAAGTATCTTGTCTATCTGTTCCTCTGTAACAGCCAGGGGAAGAAAGAGATAGATAACATCGGAAAGGGGCCTGAGGATGAGGCCCTTTTCAAGGCCCTTGAGGTACACCTGCCAGCCCACCCTCCTGCTGACAGGGAAAGGCCTGCGATTCACCCTGTCCTCTACAAGCTCAAAGGCTGCAACCATGCCGATTCCCCTGACATCCCCCACTATCGGGATGTCCAGCATGGACAGCTTTCCCTCCTGGAGCCTGTCCACCTTTGGGCCAAGCTGCTCCATCACCCGTTCTTTCCTGAATATCTCCATGGAGCCCAGGGCGGCAGCGCAGGCAATGGGATTGGCAGTAAAGGTATGGCCATGGAAAAATGTCTTTCCTTCATTGTAGTCGGCATAGAAGGCATTGAATATATCCTGCGTGGTTACCGTAGCTGCAAGTGGCAGGGTGCCGCCTGTGATGCCCTTTGAGAGACAGACAAAATCCGGCACGATATCCGCA
>JALWYO010000082.1 GCA_026992735.1 Deltaproteobacteria bacterium | reverse complement strand
CTTGGAGAACACAAGGTTAATAGGTCGGAGGTGTAAGACTGGCGACAGTCTAAGCTGACCGATACTAATAGGGCGTGAGGCTTGACCAAATTATTTCTGTTTCCAAAAAGACTAACGGATTCGAAGAAGCCCATATTTATATTTTATATATAAAAAGAGTTTCCGGTGGCAATAGAGAGAGGGAAACACCCGTTCCCATTCCGAACACGGAAGTTAAGCCTCTCATCGCCGATGGTACTGCCCCGTCAGTGGGTGGGAGAGTAGGTCACCGCCGGGATTAATTTTTCAAGCCCTTGTAACTTGATGTTTACAGGGGCTTTTTTTATTTATCACTTCGTCTTGTATTTCCCCGGATATTATTTGGAAGTTTCAGCCTCTCCGGCTTTATTTTTTGCAGTAGTCAGGCTGTGCACCAAGATGAGTACGGCAAGAATTAGAAACGGCTCAAAACGGATCAGCATGCTTCTGCAAAAATCCCAGAACAGCTGTACTGCAACTGGTGGAGTAGAAGAATAGATGACTCCTCCTATCCTGGCCTTGAAGAAGCCCAGTTGGAACAGAAAACATGCATAGGTATAGAGCAGGTGCCCCAGTATCAGTGCAGCCAGTGCCTTGCTCCATGCACGCCAGGAAATCCTCATGAGCACAGTGGTTACAATGAGCATCGCCAGCGTAATAGGTACGTTGAATGTATAGCGGTTGTCATCCAGCACCACGCCTGAGCGGGCCGGGTATACCCCGGCAGGGGTAACTACTATCCTTACGAACGTGGCGTTAACACTGCCTTTGGAATAATGACAGTGAGCCAGTTCGGCATCTGTGCTCAGGGCGGCAAGCTTTGCGCCAGTACATGCCAGAGGATGCGTATAGTAGTGTTTGAATGCTATCCAGCCTGCCAGGATCGGCAGGTAGACCAGGCAGAAGACCAGCACCGCTCTTGCAGCAGTAGAGAGTCTATGAGGCCTTGGCACTTTCTATGCCCCTTAGCCAGAACACGAATATACCAAGGGCAACGGCTATCATGAGCCCTTGGGCAACGTAGTAATGTACGTAGTCAAACCATTTGGGGAAATGTACTGCCGTATAGCCAAGGGCAGCTATCCTGATGAGATTCAGCAGCTGCATGGAGACCAGTCCATAAACAAGACCTTTAATCTTATACTTCCAGGAAGCTGGAAACGCCAAAACGGCGCTGCCGTAGATCACCACAGCTTCTAGGCCATTGCACCCAAAGGCTATTCTTAAAGTTCTGCCTGGCAGGTGGAGCAGGGGGCCTTTATGCCACACATCTATGCCCACTGCTGTAAGCAGTTTAGCGGAAAACCAGGCGGTAGTGCTGGAATAAATGCCGTTCAGGTCTATTATTCTCTGGAAGAAATGAAGTCCAAGAAATATCTCCATGGCGCCGATTAGTGCCAGATAGACCAGTATGAAGCGGATAATGGTTTTCTTGTCCAAGGCAGCGTTTTTTGTCATGCCTATGATTGATGAAGATTGTTATTTCAGGTTGGTTTTTCTGCTTATTGTCCCTTCTATAGGGCATGGTTAGAAGGCATTAAATGTAACATGTGTTGCAAGAAATACCAGCATGAGCACAAAAATTTCTTTAAAGCGGACTTCTGATACGGTTTTGAGCAGCCGTGCTCCTATCTGGGCACCTGCAATGACGCCAGCGATACCCGGCAGTGTTATGCTCCATGGAATTTTTGCGCCAAGGTTCAGATACGTGGTCAGGGCCGAGGCAGATAGAAGCATCATAAGGGCAATAGCAGTGGATACTGAACGTACCATTGAGAGGTGGCATTGTTTGTTGAAGAATGGCACTAACCAATCCCCTACTCCTATTCCAAGAAATCCTGTAAGTATTCCGCCTGCTGTGGTTATTGGCCGGCCTTTGATCGCTGCCTTCATATCTGCATGCTCGCCGCCCTTTTCAAAAAAGTCATCACCACGCAGAAAGACGTATGCGATAAAGAAGATGACGATCCCGAGTAGAAACTTGATCATTACAGGTTGCATGTACATGGACAGAACAGCTCCGGCTGCAGCTGCTGGAGCTCCTGCTTTTGCCTGCATGATGACCAGTTTCCAGTCTATAAATTTGTTGTTGTGATTGGCGACGGTAGCGCTGCCCTGTCCGAAAAGCTGTATCAGCAGTGTTGTTACAACTGCCTGATGTGGTGACAGGCCCGTGACAGAGAGCAGAAATGGCATCCAGAAGACGCCGCCTCCAAGCCCGGAAAACATGGCCAAAGTTGAGATAACCAGGCCAGCCGGAAACATGATCCAGTATTCAAGCATGGCTATCTGTAAAAATTGCGTCCGAACTCGCCAAGGATGTTGTCCATTTCGTCAAGAACTGTAATGGCCCTGTCTGTCTGGCATTCTTGTCCAGCGTCCTGGAGGGCATCGCGGGCCTGTCTGGTCATGGATCGGCAAAGAAGTATCAGTTCTTGATAGTTGGCTGCTAGATCATTGATATGGCCTGATAATTCTCCAAGTTCGTCCCTGGTATGTATAGGCACAGTAGCTGACAGGTCGCCATCACTGATGGACCTGGTAGCCTTTATAATGTTGCTGAGCGGTATCATAATCCGTTTAGTGAACAAAAGCATGACCAGCCCTATGGACAGCAGTAGATTAAGGAGCATGATTTCTACCTTAAGCTGAATAAGTTGAACAGCATCATTGGTCACCTTGGGATCGTTGCAAGATGAGATCAGGCCAAGCACCCGGTCGCCATGAAGAAAAAAGGTCATCTCTATGGCCATGGTCAGAAATACAATGCCTATAAAGACTATGTAAAAGAGTACCTGACGTTTTAGACCGCTTTCAGGAAGAAGTTTCATGATAATTCTGGTTGATATTCACCTAATCAGGGCCTGAAGCTATATGAAATATCAGCAAATTGTATGTGAAGCCTGCGTAGATAAGGCATGATCCGGGATGATAATCTCTAAACAGACGTATAAATCAGGATACCTGGAGACAAACTCTACTCATAGTATCCTGTTGAAGCATGTTGTCAACGTGAATCAGCAAGGTCCCTGCAGCAGTAACCTGGCTATCTGTTCAGCAGGCCGGAGAGATAACTCAGCCAATGTTCCATTCCCTCTCCTGTGACAGCAGAAACCGTCAGGATCTTTATATCCGGGTTCAGCCTTTTGGCCTCTTCAGAGGCTTCTTCCATGGAGAAATCAAAGTATGGAAGCAGGTCTGCCTTGGAGATAATGAAGAGGTCAGAGCCAATGAATGCCCTGGGATACTTGGCAGGCTTGTCCGAGCCTTCCGGCACGGAGACCATTACTATCCTTTGGTGCTCTCCAAGGTAGAAGGTGGCAGGACAGACCAGGTTCCCCACGTTTTCTATGAAGATAATATCCAGGCCTTCCGGGCCTGCCGTATCCTGGATCTGATGGATTCCTCCATGCACCAGGTGTGCATCCAGGTGGCAGGCCCCGCCGGTGGTGATCTGCACGGCAGGAATGCCTTTCTTCCTGATCCTCTCGGCATCACGTTCTGTCTCTATATCGCCCTCTATGACCCCGAAGGAAAAATGTCCGGCTGCGGCATCTGCCGTTGCTTCGAGGAGCGTGGTCTTGCCGGCGCCGGGACTGCTTATGATGTTGATGCCAACAGCGCCCATCTCCTGGATATGCCTCCTGTTCTCTTCACCGAGTTTCTGGTTTTCTTCCAGGAGACTTTTGTTGATGTCAAGGACTTTCCTGCCACGGGCCGTGTTTGCCTGGCATCCACATTGATCACACATATCTACTCCATTTCTACCTGCATCAGCAGTATCTCGTCTCCTCCGGATGGAGTTAGTGCCTTCTCTCCGCATTCAGGACAGGCTGTTTCATGAGAAAGCCAGGAAAATACGGCAGAACCCGGCTGATCTACAGTATTAGCCTGCCTTCCCTGCCCTGCTGTCTTTGCACCGCATTTCCTGCACTGGAATACAGGCCCAGGTGCCTGGATTTCCAGCATGCACTGCCTGAAGAGGGCATCGTCCTGCTTGAGCGCATCAAAGGCAAATTCAAATGAATCTATCACCACGCCTGAAAAGGGGCCAATGAGCACCTTTATGCGGATTATTTCAGAGGCTCTGTTATTCCTGGCTATATTTCTGACCTGTTCCATGAGGCCCTGTACCAGGCTGACTTCATGCATCCTCTATGGAAAATCCTTCCTGTTTAAGGATATCTGTTACCATGAGGGCCACCTTGGCAGTTATTGGAGAAAGTGCAGGAGAAAGCCTGGTTGATGGCAAAATTTTATCTGGCACCACGCATATAAAATCCACCTTCCGGGGAGCTGTGCCATTGAACCTGCATATCTCCAGCACCTCCAACACCCCGATTTGATGTGGAGACATGCTGGAGCTTGTTATTCTTCCCCTCATCTCGTCATGGCCAAGGCAGACTATTGAGCCAGGCTCCAGGTCCATGGCAATTACATCTATCACAATGGCCCTGTCTGTTGCCTCGAATAAAGGGGCCATGTAGATGCCTGCAGTGCCTCCGTCCACGAGATTCACGTCTTCAGGGAACTGGAAATGTTTCTCCAGGTACTGGATTACATGGATTCCAAACCCGTCATCCCCCATGATAAGGTTACCTATGCCTATTACAGCAGCGTTTTTTTCCCCAATATTATGCATGTTGTATCAGCATATCCTCGGCAGTGGCTCTCCTGCCAGCATGGAGACTATGCGGGTTCCGCCTATGCCTGTTTTGATTGTTACCCGTGGGCCCGGGGCCTTTTTTACCTCCATGATCTCGCCGATTATGGCTGCATGCTTCCCCTCTTCTGTCTCTTTCATGGCTTCCAGAGCCTGATCCGCGCATTCTCTTGCTGCAACAGTCACGAGTTTCCCTTCGTTTGCAAGATAGAGCGGGTCAAGGCCAAGAAGTTCACAGATGCTGATAACCTCTGCCCGGACGGGGATGGCACCTTCATCAATGGCGATCCTGACCCTGGAAGCCTGGGCAATCTCGTTCAGCACAGTGGCCAGCCCTCCCCTTGTAGGATCTCTGAAAAGCCTCATCTCATTCCCAGGACATCTGTCCAGCAGCCTTTCCACAAGCCTGTGAAGCGGTGCGGAATCGCTGTTTATACCTGATGAAAATGACAGGTTTGCCCTGGAGGTCATGATTGCTGCCCCGTGATCTCCGATGAAACCGGAGACGAGCACCACGTCTCCGGGACGCGCCCGGTCTGCCCCAAGGGAAATCCCCTCAGGCACCATGCCTATTCCTGAGGTATTGATAAAGATCTTGTCGGCCTTGCCGCATGGAACCACCTTGGTATCCGCTGTCACTACAGGTACGCCTGCGTCAAGAGATGCGGACGCAATGGAGGTGGCTACCTGCTCCAGTTCTTCCATCAGCAACCCCTCTTCCAGTATGAGTCCCAGTGTCAGGGCAACCGGCCTGGCCCCCTGCATGGCGAGATCATTTATGGTTCCATGGACAGACAGGGAGCCTATGTCACCGCCTGGGAAAAATATCGGGTCCACCACGTAACTGTCAGTAGTTAAGGCGATCCTGCCGCTGGATTTACCGTCCAGTACAGCGCTGTCTTCCAATCTGGATAGGTAGCGGTTAGACAGCCGTTTCAGGAATATTTTTTCGATAAGTTCCTTTGTGGCCAAGCCTCCGCTTCCATGATCTATAAGCACTCTTGATGCCTTCATGATTCTCCATACTTATAGTATGCCGCACAGGTGCCTTCGCTGGATACCATGCACGGCCCAACCGGGGTCAGGGGTGTACAGGCACTGGAAAACATGGGACACGATGATGGCAGGGCCATACCCTTGATGATCTGGGCGCATTGGCATCCTTTCGGCTCAGGCACGGTCTTTTCCCTGGTGCCGAAATGCCTTCTGGCATCAAGCTGTCTGAATTTTTTTCTTATCTCCAGTCCACTTCTTGCTATTGTGCCAAGGCCTCTCCACCTGGCATCTGCAGGCTTGAACACCGTTTCTATAATCTTTCTGGCCCTCCTGTTGCCATCCCATGAGACAGCGCGTCGGTAGGCATTTTCAACCATGTTCTCTCCCCTGGATACCTGCTGCGCCAGCATACAGATTCCCTGGAGGATATCCAGAGGCTCAAAGCCTGTTACAACGCAAGGCATCTGAAATTTTTCAGCAACAGGTTCAAAGGCTCTGGCCCCTATTATGGTACTGACATGCCCTGGGCAAATAAGGCCATCCATGTCTATTTCAGGATCGGAAAGCAGCGCATCCAGGGCCGGCGGCATCAGTTTGTGGCTGGGAAATACCATAAAGTTTTTCAGCTTGTTCCTGTGGGCCTGCAATATTGTGGCTGCAACAGAGGGAGCAGTTGTCTCAAAGCCTATGCCAAGGAATACCACCTTCTTGTCAGGGTTGTTCTCCGCAATTTCCAGCGCATCTGCAGGAGAATATACAACCTTGATTTCAGCGCCCCTTGCCCTGGCTTCTGACAGGTTATATGTGCTGCCTGGTACCCTTAATATGTCTCCAAAGGTGGCTGTAATTACTCCGGGCAGCAGGGACAGCTCAATCATCTGGTCGATTTCCCCCACGGGTGTTACGCAGACAGGGCATCCAGGGCCGGAAACAAGACGGATTTCCCTGGGAAGCAGTTTTCTGATGCCACTGCGGAATATGGACATGGTATGCGTGCCGCATACCTCCATGAAGCACATGGGCTTGCCTGATGAAGCGTCTTTGATCTTTGACAGCAGGCCTTGGGCCATGCCTTTTGCAAAGTCTGTCATCTTGGTTGATTGTCGTCTGTCTGCCCGGCCATTTCCTGCAGCAGGGCCATGCTTTTCCGGGCATCTTCGGGAGCAAGGGTATGGATGGCAAAACCTGCGTGAACAATAACGTAATCGCCAACTCTGGGCATACGGTCCACGATATCCAGCCTTATCCTGCTTGTAACTCCCCTGGCCTCAACTGTTGCCACAGGCGGTATCAGGATGTCATCCTGATCTCCTTCAATTGCTGTTACCTTCATGGGTATTGCTAAGCACATACTGCTGCCTCGTAAAGTGCCGATCCTGCCAGTGCCTGGCCCAGGGATATCCCGGCATCGTTTGCAGGAACGCATTCATTAACATAGACCTGCAAACCTTTTGCATTCAGATAGGAGGTCAGCCCCTCGAGAAGTACGCGGTTTTGCATGCATCCCCCGCTCAGGACCAGCTTCGAAATGCCTTTTAGAGAAGCCAGCTCTATCAAGAGACTACTGAACGAGGCTGTAAGGAATGCATGGAAAACTGTCGAAATCGCTTCTTTGCTTCGGCCTTCCTTTAAATATCTTCGTATCGTCTCCACACACTGTCTCCAGTCTATCTCATAAGGAGGCATTTCGCCCTGGCTCCAGCAGGCCCTGTCATGCAGAAAATCTTCGAATTCAGTCGTATCAACTATGTTTTTGCCTCTCAAGGCCTTTTGACAGCAATGCTCCAGCATCATGGCTGATTGGCCTTCATAGGTATTTTTAATGCATACATCAGCCAGTGCCGCCACTCCATCAAACAGCCTGCCGCAGCTGGAAGTCATGGGAGATCCCAGCCCGAGTCTCATTATTTCAAGGATGTTTTGCTGTTTCTGAGGGTCAATGGCCTGGCCTGGCAGCATGGGCACGGCATGAGAATCCGTGACTCCCATGGAAAAAAGTAGGGACAGTGCCATTCGCCACGGTTCCCTGGCCGCCATGTCGCCTCCTGGCAAGGGAAACGGCCTGAGGCGGGCAAGCCGCTGAAATCCTGCTGGCGTGCATGACAGAACTTCTCCTCCCCACACAGTGTTATCCGGGCCGAAGCCTGATCCGTCCAGGACCAGGGCCAGCACCTCTTCCCTGATACCGTGTTCTGCCATGACCGATGCTGCATGTGCAAAATGGTGCTGAATCCGGAAGACAGGAAGGCCGGTCTCTACAGCATAGCTTGTACTCAGATAATCGGGATGAAGGTCTGCCGCAATGAATTCAGGGGTAATTTCCAGGAGCCTTTTCATATGTGCAATGTTTTCCTGGAAAAACTCCAGGCAGGCCAGGCTGGAAAGATTGCCGATGTGCTGGCTGGGGAATGCCTCGTCTTTTCTGCACAGGCAGAAGGTGTTTTTCAGCTCTGCTCCTACTGCAAGGCCGGGATGGCTTACTCCAACAGCCTTGACAGGTGCGGGAGCAAATCCCCTGGAACGGCGGATAAACCTGGGTTTCCCTGCCATGATTCTTACAACCGAGTCATCCACTCCCGTGTATATGTCCCTGTCGTGCAGCAGGAAGCCGTCAACGTAGTTGTCCAGACGTTCCAATGCCTCATGGTTGCCTGTGCACAGGGGTTCTCCCCTGGGGTTGCCGCTGGTCATTATCAATGCCCTGGGGCATGCCTTCCTTGCAAACAGCAGGTGATGGAGAGGAGTGTACGGCAGCATGACTCCGATTTTCCCTATCCCCGGCGCAATCTTTGCTGAAAGCCCCGAATCTTCCCTGGCAGGAACCACGACAATCGGGGCCTCGAGCGACATCAGTATATTGGCTTCCTTGTCAGAGAGATGGCATAGTTCCCTGGCAGTCTCAATACCATCTAGCATTACAGCAAACGGCTTGAATGGCCTTTGCTTCCTGGTCCTCAATGTATTGACAGGCACGTCCTCAAATGCATCTGCTGCAATATGAAAACCTCCCAATCCTTTTATGGCCACTATTTTCCCTGCCTGGAGAAAGGCAGCTGCCTTGCCTATGGGATCATCCCTGGCGATTTTACCGCTGGCAAGCCAGTACAGCCCCGGACCACATTCCGGGCAGGCATTGGGCTGGGCATGGAAACGCCGGTCCATGGGAGATTGGTATTCTTCAAGGCAGGACTTGCACATCCTGAAGGCCTTCATGGACGTGTTTTCGCGGTCATACGGAAGAGACTCTATGATGGTGTAACGGGGGCCGCAGTTGGTGCAGTTTGTGAAAGCGTAACCGAAACGCCTGTCGTTCCTGTCCATGATCTCTGCCAGGCAATCCCTGCAGACCGCAATGTCAGGAGAGATAAGGGTGCTGACCCTGCCATGGCTGAGGGTTCCGGAAATCTCAAAGCCTTCAGGCAAGGGCCCTTCTGTCAGAAGGTTTTCTGTTTCCATGCCGTGTATTCTGGAAAGAGGTGGTGCCTCTTCCCTGATCTTTTGCACGAACATGGCAACATTCTCCTTTTGCCCGGCTATGCGTATAACCACTCCGGAAGTAGTATTACTTATGTTGCCCCTTAGATCCAGCCCCTTGGCGAGCCTGTACACGAATGGCCGGAAGCCGACTCCCTGGACAATGCCTCTGATTCTGATTTCCAGAGCCATGCAGTTGATATCCTGATTCCTTGAACTCAACATCAGGTTTTTGTGGCCTGTTTGTAGATTACCTTTTTCAGCGGGCACTCTTCTTCCTGGCTGTCATAATGGTATGTGTCCCATATCTTTGAGAGTGCGATTGCGAGTGTGGCAAAGATGTTCTCAGGGCCTATCCTGCTGTAAAGAGAGCTGTTTTGGATGACTTCGAGTACATTTTCCTTTATGCCGCTGAAATAAACCCGGTAACCCGCTGCCCTGAGCCTGTCCACCATGAGGGCCAGGGCCTCTTCGCCTGATGCATCTATCACGTTTATACCGTTGCACTTCAGTATTATGGCCCTGAGTTCTTTCCTGTCGTTCACTATCCTGAGCACTTCTTCATCGAGATAGCCAATATTTGCAAAGAAGAATGGCCCGTCAAACCTGATTATTGCAATATAGCGGCACAGGGCCAGGTTGTATTTTTTTGAATCCCTGTAATGGCCATCCTTCCAGAGGGATAGCACTGCGATGGACGGGCGCATCATCCTGTAGAAAAAGACAACAAGGCTCAGCAAGGTCCCTGTAAGCACGCCCTTGTCCAGGTGCGGGGCAAATGCCAGCGTAGTGACAAACGTGATAAGGCTTATAACGCCATCAGCCATGGATACCTTGAATGTATGTTTTAATCCCTTGATATTAATGAGCCCAAGGACAGCTACCATGATCACTGCGGCAAGCACGCTTTGTGGAAGATGATACAGCAGCGGGGTAAGGAACAGCATGACCAGTATCACGACCATGCTGGTAAAAATGCTGGACATGCCTGTTTGGGCACCTGACTCGAAATTTACCGCAGACCTGGAAAAGGAGCCGGATACCGGAAAGCTGCTGAAAAAGGACCCTGCTATATTGGCAATACCCTGCCCTATCAGCTCCTGGTTTGCATCCAGTTTCTGACCGGATTTGGCTGCCATTACCTTTGCGATCGAGATTGCTTCCATAAATCCTACCAGGGCTATGACAAAGGCGGAAAGCAACAGTTTCCTGGCTATGTCAATATCGTGGCATGGCATGGAAAAACCTGGCAGCCCTTTCGGTATGTCTCCTACCACGCCACCTCCTGCTGCAAGGATCAGCGCATCCCTGGAAATAGGTTTGTTATAGGCCTTTATCCTCCAGATGCGCCAGTCTGTCTGGGCATTGTAGGGAACCTTGTACCTCTGATAATATCGGGTGGTCCCATCCGGCAGTTTGACTGCCACGAATTTGTAGCCCTTCAGGCAGGCCCTGAATTTTACAAGTTTTTCCTTTGCATCTGCAATGAATTCATCAATGACCCCGGCCATGAGGTGCAGAACAAGTATCTTTTCCTGATACTGTTTCATGTTCCATTTGCCCTTGTTTATGCCTGGTGGAGCTGTCTCAAGTACGTCTGTACCGATCGTCCTGGCAGGATGGCAACGGCTGCATGGCTTGCCGTGTTCTCTGCTGATGCGTTCCACTTGGGGCCTTAACCTGGAACGGGTCGCCGTGAATGTCTCTATTGTCATGAGTTCCTGGTTGAACTTGCTTACAAGATCAGGCAGATCGGGGCATTCTATCTGGGAAATGGATACCTTCCTGTCAAGGCCGTAATCAGTTGCCCATGAGATAACCGTTGCTATGGTTACCGCGATGAGCACGTAAGGTAGTTTCGGATATTTCCATTTCAGGTAGAGCATGCCGGCAAGTGCCCCTGTGCCAAAGGCAATGGTCGGCCAGTACACATAGTCCAGGGCTGCCTGGATGATTCGCCAGACAGTCTCAAAATGCGTATGCCCCTTGTCAACTGGCACGCCAAGAAATTTTCCAAGCTGGCTGGTTGCAATCACAATGGCAGCGGCATTGGTGAAGCCAAGCAAAACCGGATGAGACAGAAGGTTGACCACTACCCCAAGCCTCAGGACTCCAAGCCCGAACTGTATTATGCCCACGAGCAGGGCCAGTAATACCGCATAGGCGATATACCCTTGACTGCCAGCAACAGCCATGGGTTCCAGTGCGGCTGATGTCATCATGGCGACTACTGCCACCGGGCCTGTGGAAAGTTGCCGGCTGGATCCGAATAGCGCTGCTATTACTGGAGGCAGGAAGGAGGCATAAAGCCCATAATATGGAGGAAGACCCGCAAGCTGGGCATAGGCCATTGACTGGGGAATAAGGACCAGTGCCACTGTAATTCCGCTGACCAGGTCCTGGCGCAGCGCCCCGGCGCCATAGCCCGAAAACCAGTTAAGCGCAGGCAGAAAATTCCTCATGGCCTGATTTTACGATCCGGAAAAGCGTAAAATGTTTCACTGCCCAGACTTTCTTGCATGAAGTAATTCATCTGCAGGGGACTGGGGACAAAGGGCATAGGGCACCCTGTGCTCAATATTCCGGCAATAAGGTAATTCGATGTCCTACCCGGCAATAGTATTATTTTTCAAAGGGGATCTTCTCCAGCTCCTCTATAGGGCACTCAAGGTCTGCAGGCATCATCTTGGAGCCGGAGAAGGCCCCTGAAATGATAGCGTCAGGTGCATTGAAATCATTCCATATGGCAATGTAGAGATGCACCATGATGAAAAAGATGAAGAACCAGTTCAACGTATAGTGCACCAGACGGGCCTGCTGGGGAGTGCCAAAAAGCTCATGCCCTATCTTGGCAATCATGGGCGTCTCAGGGTAGAGCAGGTACAGGCCGGTCAGGCCCATGATCAGGCCGCAGATGAACAGGATAAAGTAGATCGTGCCTGCCAGGATGGTGTGGCCCATCCTGCACTCGTGCTCATCCGTCAGGTACAGGTAGAACTTGATGTTATAAACCAATGATTTGAGATTCCTTTTGTTTATGGGAAGAAAATCCGTGGGGCGTTCGTACCTGTTGCCTGCAAAAAAGAGGTAGAAGCGCACAAGCAGGGCGCATATAAAGAAATAGCCTGCAGTAAAATGCCAGTATCTCAATGTGGCCATGATGTACTGTGGCTTGAACTCTGCCCACTTGGTGGTTATGGGCGGATAATGTATGTATATCCCCGTAAGGATCAGGATAAAAGTGCTGAATGCAAGGGTCCAGTGAAACAACCTGAGGGTGCCGCTCCACACAAAAACCCTGTAGTAGAGTCTCGGTTCTTTCCTTACCATGATACTGCCCTCCTTTTCAGAGCACCTTTACCTTTGAAAATTCCCTCTTGCCCGGGTCCAGGAGATGAACGGCACAGGCAATGCAGGGATCAAAGGAATGAATGGTCCTTAGAACTTCCAGGGGCTTGGCGGCATCTGCCACCGGGTTGCCTACCAGTGATGATTCATAAGGGCCCATGTAGTCCTTGGCGCACCTGGGGCTTACGTTCCATGTGGACGGGACCACGCACTGGTAGTTCTTGATCTTTCCATTATCTATCACTATCCAGTGAGAAAGCGTGCCCCGTGGGGCCTCGTGGAAGCCAAAGCCGCGTATCTCGCCTTTGGGGAACCTGGGTGGGTTGTTGTACGGATAGATTTCCAGGTCTCCCATACCGATATTCTTGATAAGAAGGTCTATGTGCTTGATGGCATAGTCGGCGATCATTGCCGCCCTTATTGACCTTGCAAGGTGACGCCCAGGAGTGGACTGGAGTGCATCAGGACCAACATTTGCCCCTGCTATTGCAGAGACCTTTTTGAGAGCAAGATCTACCCATTTCCTGGTTGTTTCGTGTCCGCTCACGTACCCCACCAGCACCTGGGCCAGGGGGCCTACCTGCATCGGCTCACCGTTAAACCTGGGTGCCTTTGCCCAGGAATACTTTCCATTTTCCTGGAAGTCAGTGTAGTCAGGCACTGTTTCCTCGTTCCACGGGTGACGGGTCCAGTCTCCCTTGTACCAGGAGTGGACAATGGATTCTGCCACGTTGTCCCTGAAGTACTTGTCATTAAAAGAAGTTATGGGGGTAAAGTCTTTAAGGTCTGCGCCGAAGATGGTCCCGCCGGGCAGATCGAAACTGGTTCCCTTGCAGTCCAGCGGCAGGTCCGGGACGGCAAGGTAGTTGGTTACCCCTTTCCCGTAGGCAAGCCAGTTCTTGTACAGGGCACCGATGGCAATCACGTCCGGCAGGTAAACCTGCTGCACGAATTGCCTCACCTCCTGGAGAAGCTGTTTGGCCTGCGTGAGCCTGTCCATGTTTAACGTGGAAAGGTTGTTGAGGTTGATGGCCAGGGCCACTCCTCCCACTATGACAGTCTGTATATGCGGGTTTTTCCCTCCGAAGATGGCCGCCACCTGGTCAGCCTTGCGCTGGTAGTCCAGGGCCTGCAGGTAGTGGGACACTGCCATGAGGTTTGCTTCCGGGGGGAGCTTCATGGCCGGATGCCCCCAGTAACCGTTCTGGAACGGGCCAAGCTGTCCGCTTTTCACCAGGGCTTCCAGCTTTGCCTTTACTTCTGCAAAACGGCTCTTGCCGTTGCCCGGCCAGGGAGACAGTGACTGGGCAAGCTCGGCTGTCTTGCCTGGGTCCGCATCCAGGGCTGAAACAACGTCCACCCAGTCCAGGGCTGAAAGCTGGTAAAAGTGGACGATATGGTCGTGCATTGCATGGGCGCAAAGTATGATATTCCTGATGTACTGGGCATTTATCGGGACCCCGATGCCCAGGGCATTTTCCACCGTCCTGACAGATGCTATGGCATGCACCGTGGTGCAGACCCCGCAGATCCTCTGGCAGAATGCCCACGCATCCCTTGGGTCCCTTCCCTTCAGAATCACCTCTATGCCGCGCCACATCTGTGGAGACGCCCATGCATTGGTGATGTTCCCTTTGTCCACTTCCACGTCTATCCTTAAATGGCCTTCTATCCGGGTAATGGGATCGACAGTGATCTTGGTAGCCATTTCTGCCTCCTGCTATTCGTCTTTGTCTTTCTTGTCTTCTCCAGAGGAACATTTTATGGAGAATATCTTTTTCCCTATTCCCGCTGCGGCATGGGCGGCAATGACTGCGGCAGCACCTCCTACAGCGAACTTGCCCATCTTCTCTGCCTGTTCCCTGATGCCTCCGCCAACAGGGATGTATATGCCTGGCAGGTGCTGGTAGATCGGCATCATGGTATCCCAGAATCCTGGTTCGGTGCAGCCGATACAGCCATGCCCGGAACCTACCGGCCATGCGCCGATGTTACAGAAGCGCTCTACCGAGCAGTTTGAATAGGTGACAGGTCCCTTGCAGCCCATCTTGTAGAGGCAGTAGGCCTTCTTGTGCCCCGGGTCCCCGAACTGTTCCACAAAGCGCCCCTCGTCGAAGTGCGATCTGCGCTCGCACTGGTCGTGTATCTTTCTTCCGTAGGCAAACTTCGGCCTTCCAAGTTCGTCAAGCTCTGGAGGACGGCCGTAGGTGAGTATCTGCACCACTGTGGCCAGGAAGTTCGCGGGATTTGGCGGACAGCCGGGAACATTTATAATCGGCCTGTCTTTTATCAGGTCCTGAACACCGACTGCTCCCGTGGGGTTTGGCTTTGCGGCCTGGACGCCGCCAAATGCCCCGCAGGTCCCTATGGCGATTACGGCCTTTGACTTGTGCGCCACGTCGTCAAGGATTTCCATGGCCGTTTTTCCGCCTATCTTGCAGTAGATGCCGCCATCCTTGGTGGGAATGGCCCCTTCCACCACGCAGATGAACTTGCCTGCATTGTCGTTTATGGCCTCATGGAGGTTCTGCTCAGCCTGTTCCCCAGCAGCGGCCATGACGGTTTCATGGTAATCCAGGGAGATAAGGTCCAGGATAAGGGTGGCTATGTCCGGCCTGGCCGAACGCAACAGGGCCTCGGTGCAGCCCGTGCATTCCTGGAAGTGCAGCCATACTACCGGCGGCCTTTTGGGAGACATGGCGGCCTCCACCATCCTTGGGACTACCTCTGGGGAGAGTCCAAGGGTGGCGGCAGCAATTGCACAGCCCTTGAGAAACGACCTGCGGCTGAGACCTGTTTTGATTTCATGGCCATATTGCTTTTCAGACATTTGAGTCCTCCTCATCTGTTGAAAATATTGCAGAGATCATCCTGCCCCCCTTTTTTCTGGAACCTGATAATAGGTAGGCAAGCAAGATAAAGACCGGATGAATTTAGGGAATGAAGTGGTAATGAGTGAACATGCAGGGAGCTAGAACATGGAATGATGCGCTGTTTTGAAACGCTATAAAAGGATTTACCAGTTAACAATGGAATACCATCCCCGTATTTTGAGCGTTTTCAGAGTTGTGGAAAAACGACCAGGCAACATTGCAGCCCTACATGAAATAGAAAAGAGCATGCATGCTGCGCCAATAGTTCAAAAAAATGACGCGAAATTTTACTACCTTTTTTATTATGCGACAAATCTGTGGATTTGTCAAAATCATATACTGTCTTATTCTGCCCTAATGGGATGTTTCATGTGGAACCTCTGCCCTGTTGCAGGTCTTCTTTTGGAAATTTCTTGTCTGCGGGATTGAGAACAGGCAGAAAAAGCTATATTGTCACGGCATTGTCCTGATTTTTATGCTGCTGTCCCTGTCTTGCGGAGATAAAAAGGGCCGTAAGCGTTCACAGTGTCCCACATCTGCTGTGTTGGCGGGTGCTTGAAGTACAGGGAGTACGACTGCGCACCCGCCGCCTTGCATCTGCGGCACCCTGTAAACGCTTATAGAATGGGGAAGGTGTGCAACAAAACTCGACATAACCCTGTGATCGGTTACAAAGGGCCGGTAGAGGCAGCTTGTATTCAAAATACTCCCTAAATCCTGCACGGTAAAAGGGGGCAAAAATGAATTTTAAACCAAAAAATAGAATGTTAGGGAATATAAAGGTTGTCTGTAAAATTCACTTTTTTAGTGAATGCAGATTTCAGCTTTTTTGCCCCCTTTTGCCGCCCTTCGGGATTGGCGAGTTTGCCCAATCTTCTTTGTTACTCGGGGTTCAGAATACCTAAGTATGCCTTCACCCCTCACGCCTCGAATCTTGGGCAAACTCGCCAATTGCAGAATTTAGGTGCTCTATGAATGAAATGATAGAAGATAAATATCTCATACAAGTATTGAACAACTCCATAGAAGATGCACTGGACTGGTCTGTCAGGCACCAGGCTCCTGAAGGATACTGGATCGGCGATATCGATACCAACTGCTGCATGGAGGCCGAATGGATAATGGCCATGCATTTTTTGGGGCTTCTGAACGACCCTAAGCTTCCGGAGGTGGTTCGTGCCATTGTCTCTGAGCAGCGTGAAGACGGTTCATGGGAGATATATTACAAGGCCCCTACTGGTGATATAAATACGACAGTTGAATGTTACACAGCCCTGAAGATTGCAGGCTTGGACCCTGATCAGGATATAATGGTCCGGGCCAGAAAGTGGATTTTGCAACATGGGGGGCTGAGGCACATAAGGGTATTTACAAAATACTGGCTTGCTCTTCTTGGCCAGTGGCCATGGGAACATACGCCCAATCTTCCACCAGAGATCATATTTTTGCCGCCATGGATGCCGTTCAATATCTACCGTTTTTCATCATGGGCCAGGGCAACCATTGTCCCCCTTACACTTCTCTGTGCAAGAAGGCCGGTAAAGCCGCTTCCACCGGACAAGGCCATTGATGAGCTGTTTCCGGATGGCAGGGGGCAGTTTGATTTCAGCCTGCCCAGGAAGGATACAGGCCTTTGCTGGGAGTCATTTTTCCTGAAGACAGACAGGCTTCTCAACATGTATTGCAGTTGGAGGGTTCATCCCTTCAGGGAGACGGCAATAAAGTACTGTATTGACTGGATCATAAAACACCAGGATGAGGACGGGGTGTGGGGAGGCATTCAGCCACCGCTCATATATTCTCTCATGGCCTTGCACAACGAGGGATATCTGCTCTGCCATCCCGTAATCAAGCGCGGATTGAGGGCCTTCGATGAGCACTGGTCCAGGAAAAAGGATACAGGCCTTTATATCAATGCCAGTGAATCCATAGTCTGGGATACCTTCCTGACCATGCTGGCATTTCTTGACTGCGGTGTGAATCCCCCGGAATCCGGCAGTTTCAGGAAGGCACTGAAATGGGTGCTGGGCAAGTTCGTGGATGCGCCTGGAGACTGGCAGGTCTATGTGAAGGATGCAAGGCCTGGTGCATGGTCATTTGAGAGGGCCAACACCTGGTATCCGGACGTGGATGATACCGCAGTGGCGCTCATTGTCCTTGCCCGCATCGCTGATGTATTTCCGGAATTTCCAAGCATGAAGAGAAAGCTAAGGCTTGCTCTCGATTGGGTAATGGCCATGCAGTCTTCCAACGGCGGCTGGGCTGCCTTTGACAAGGATAACAACAGTCTGCTGGTCACAAAGATCCCCTTCTGTGATTTTGGCGAGGCGCTTGATCCTCCAAGCGTGGATGTTACCGGCCATGTGCTGGAGGCCCTGGGCCTTCTCGGAAGGACCATGGATGATCCTGCAGTGCGCCGGGCAGTGGAATATGTCAAGGCAGAACAGGAACCTGATGGAAGCTGGTTTGGCAGGTGGGGCGTCAATTACATCTATGGGACAGGCGCGGTATTGCCCGGCCTGAAGGCAGTTGGCGAGGACATGACCTCCGAGTATGTTCAAAAGGCAGCCAGGTGGATTGCCGGTCATCAAAATGCAGACGGGGGCTGGGGAGAAAGCTGCGCCTCTTACATGGATAACTCCATGCGGGGAAGGGGGCCGAGCACTGCGTCCCAGACTGCATGGGCAATCATGGCGTTGGTAGCCGCTGGCAGCAGGACATACACCGCAAACATTGTGCGTGGCCTGGAATTCTTGGCCGGTACCCAGAGGGAAGACGGCACATGGGATGAGCCATGGTACACTGGCACCGGCTTCCCCGGCTACGGCTGGGGAGACCGGGCAGATCTTTCAAAAGTGGCCGGCAAGCTGGCACAGGGCCCTGAGCTTTCCAGGGGGTTCATGCTGAACTATAATCTATACAGGCATTATTTTCCACTGATGGCCATGGGAAGGGCCAGAAAATATCTACTTACAAGGGGATGGTAACGCAATGCATGCAGCAATCCATAAAACATTGACCCCGGAGATTCATAAAAGGCTTGCATCTGTTGCTCTTAGGCATGAAAAGGCTGATCTATGTCTCAGAAACGGCAGGATAGTCAACTGCCTAACCGGTGAAATAGAAGAACTCGACGTGGCCATTGCCGAAGGCTTCATTGCCGCCACAGGCAAGGGCTTTGATGCTGACGAAACCCTGGATTGTGACGGGCTTTTCATATCTCCAGGCTTTATCGATGGGCACATACACATAGAGAGCACCCTGCTTTCGCCTGTAGAATTTGCCAAGGCTGTGATTCCCAGGGGTACCCTTGCTGTTATTGCAGATCCTCACGAGATAGCGAACTGCCTGGGGACAGAAGGCGTGGAATACATGCTTCAGGCCAGCAGGGACTTGCCGATGGCCATATATTTCGCAGCACCGTCATGTGTCCCTGCCACGCACCTGGAGACCTCTGGTGCAGATCTGGGGCACAGGGAGATAGGCGCACTGCTGGACAAGGAGCGGGTGATCGCCCTAGGAGAGATGATGAATTTTCCCGGTGTCACCTTCTCGGACCCAGAAGTTGAGGCAAAGCTCCAGGTGGCCAGGCAGAAAGGCGTTCCCATTGACGGCCATGCTCCCGGGCTTTCCGGTGACAGCCTCTGTGCCTACATATCCGCAGGCATAGATTCAGATCACGAGTGCACTGTTGTATCAGAGGCCAGGGAAAAACTGGCCAGGGGTATGTGGCTGTTTCTGAGGCAGGGTACTGCTGAAAAGAACCTGGTGGACCTGCTGCCTGCCGTTACCCCGGCAACCATGAGCCGCTGCTGCCTGGTCTCAGATGACCGCCACCCGGACGATCTCATGGACCTGGGCCACATGGATTACTCTCTCAGGGTTGCCGTTGAGGCCGGGACCGACCCTGTTGACGCCATTGCCATGGTTACGCTGAACCCTTCAAGAAGGTTTGGGCTCAAATACAGTGGGGCTGTGGCGCCTGGCCGCTATGCTGATCTCGTGCTGCTGAAGGACCTGAAGGCTTTTGAGGTAGCCAGGACCATCTTCCGCGGCCGCACAGTGGCCATTGACGGCAGCATGACAGCAGACTGCGTTGCCAAGGATCTGCCTTCTGCAAGGGATTTTAACCTGGATGCATCTGCACTGGATTTCAGTATAGAGGCCCAGGGCAGCAGGGCCAGGATAATAGGCGTGGTTGAGGACCAGATAGTGACTGAAAATCTGGAGATGCAGGTGCCTGTTAAGGAAGGGCTGGTGCAGCCTGATCTGGAAAATGACATTATCAAGCTCTTTGTCCTGGAGAGACATCACGGCACCGGCAATGTTGGCAAAGGGCTGGTCAAGGGAATCGGATTAAAAAAAGGGGCCATCGCAAGCTCTGTTGCCCATGATTCGCATAACCTCATAGTTGCCGGATGTGATGATAATGCCATGCAGCATGCTGCCAGGGCAGTAGCAGAATCCGGAGGCGGGCTATGCGTGGCAGATGCCGGAGGTGTCATGGCCATAATTCCCCTGCCTGTTGCCGGGCTGATGTCAGACCGTGGCCTTGCCGAGGTCAGGAAGGATACGGACAGGGTCATCCAGGCTGCCAGGTCATTGGGCGCCATTCCGCGGAATCCCTTCATGACCCTGAGTTTCCTTGCCCTGCCAGTGATACCGAGCCTTAAGCTAACGGACAGGGGCCTGGTGGACGTGGAAAAATTTTCATTTGTTCCACTTTTCTGCTGATAATAATCATCTTAAATTGTGAGGAATTTTTCTATGAAAATCAAAATCGGCATACTGGGCGGCTCTGGTTATACAGGAATTGAGCTACTGAGAATCCTCCTGAACCACGAAAACGCAGAGGTCACGGTAATCACTTCCAGGAAATACGCAGGTCGGAAGGCCGATACAGTCTTCCCTTCTCTGTCCGGGCTGACCAGCCTTTCCTTTACTGAGCCTGACTTACAGGAGATTGCCTCCAGCTGCGATATCGTATTTACCTGTGTCCCGCATCAGACAGCCATGAACGTGGTGCCCTTCCTGCTGGAAAAGGGGCTCAAGGTTATAGACCTGTCTGCTGACTTCAGGCTCAGGGACCAGCGCGTTTATGAGGAGTGGTATCAGGAACACAGTGCGGCCCAATATCTTGGCGAGGCAGTCTATGGACTCCCGGAGATATACAGGGATGTCATAGCATCTGCCAGGTTGATAGCCAATCCCGGCTGCTATCCAACGAGCTGCATACTGCCCATGTTTCCCTTGCTCAAGGCCGGCCTTGTAATGGCCGAGGGCATTATCATAGATTCCAAGTCCGGCACAAGCGGGGCTGGAAGAAGTACATCCATCGCCACGCTTTTTTGCGAGGTAAATGAGGGTTTCAAGGCCTACAAGGTTGCAGAACACCGTCATACTCCTGAGATAGAGCAGGAATTTTCCGTGGCAGCAGGCAGCCCGGTGACCATAAATTTCACGCCCCATCTTGTTCCCATGTCCAGAGGGATCCTTTCCACTATTTACGCAATGCCGGTTCGTGGCACTGCTGAGAGGGATATCAGGGAGTGCCTGGAATATGCCTATAGCGATTCCCCGTTTGTGCAGGTTCTGCCGGAAGGTACTTTCCCAAACGTGCTCAATGTAAGGGGAACCAATCTTTGCCACATGGCTGTTAAAGTGGATCCGCGAACCGGCAGAGTCATAGTTTGTTCTGTTATCGACAACCTTTGCAGGGGCGCATCTGGTCAGGCTGTCCAGAATATGAACCTCATGTACGGCCTGGATGAAGGCACGGGGCTGGCGTCAGTGGCACTCTATCCATAAATATATGGAAGCCTGGGGCAACTTGTTACGTTCCCTTGTATAGGGACGGTTTATCCCGTGACCAGTTATTGTAGGTCCATCCGGGTGCGGCTCCTGAATACCGCTGCCGTGGATTTCCGGTTTCTTCTTTCCAGAAACTACCCCAGGAAATCAGCCCTTAATTTCGTAGGTAACAGGTATCAACTTGATTCCATGGAGAGAAATCTTCTGTTCAGGGGAGTCTTTACCAGGCGAGTTGCAGCAGAAAGACGCTCCAAGATGGTCCGGGTTGGTGAGATCAGGGGTAACCGTGTCGTTATAGATACATATAATTGTCTGATAACCCTGGAAAATGCATTAAGGGGCCTTCCTGTTGTGCTGGCAGATGACGGTTTTGTGAGGGATGCCGGCTTGGTGTTCAGGGGATTCAGGCCGTCAGGCCGTACCCGTATTGCCTGGGGATATATTTCTTCTGTGCTCAAGCGGTATCCTCCCTCATTTACTCTTTTGTTGCTGGATGCGCCGTATGCCGGAAGCGGTGATCTGAGTGCTACCCTTAATAAATGGATGAAAGAAGACGGGTTGGCAGGTAGAGCAAGCACCACGGCGAAAAACGAAAAGGAAATTGCCGCCATGGAGGGTATAAAGATAAGTGCGGATTCCGTGGTCCTGGATTTTTCCGACAGGGTGTTCGACCTGGCAGGACATATTATAAGAAGAATAATAAGAAAAAAGCCCCTTATGTTTACGTAGGCATCGTTGAACGATACAAATACGAATATTCAAGCTATTCTCTCTCCCAAAATTTTTTATTTTCCTGCTCTTTTTAATTATATTCCATATCATTTTCCTTAGTAACTCTGCAATGTTAAATGCCTTTTAACGTGTCAGCTATTTATTCCTTTATCTTTCAGATAAAAAGGGATATAATAGTCCTAATTTCATAATTGTTGGTCGTTTCATCACTCGGATATTTGTCTCTATTATTATTTGTCTCTATTATCATGTAAGGCCTGGTTTACGATAATTGTTTCATGAGACTATCGTAAAATTGTATTTAAGGCTGTTTGATAAAACTAATAAAAGGAGCAATAAGTAATGAGGATAAAAACTGGAAAGGCGTACATCTCTGCCGTAATCATGGCGCTTTTTTTTACATCGCTGGCTGGCATTTCTTTTGCGCAGAAAACAAAAAATATTATTGATGGCAAAGATCTCTCGTCTGCTGCGGTTGCAGTAGCTGTTGTTACTGCCATAAGCCCTGAAACCCGTGAGCTTACCCTGAAGGACGGGGATAACGAGTTTACCTTTGTCGCTAGGCCTGAAGTCAGGAATTTTGACCAGATCAAGAGGGGAGACATCGTTATTGTAGGGTATTACACGGGCCTAATGATAGACATGAAACCTGCTGATGGCCAAAAACCGAGCCGCATGGACGTCATAGAAGTAACCAGGGCCCCCAAGGGAGATAAGCCTGGTGCTGCGATACGCGAGACAATCCATGCCGTTGGCGTGGTGAAGGAAGTCAACAAGAAGAAACGCACTGTCACGATCCAGGGGGCAAAGAAGACAGTTATCCTGAAGGCTTCCAAGAGCCTAAACCTGGACAAGGTCAAGAAGGGCGACAGGGTTGATGCGACCTTTACCACCCTTTATGCCGTCCAGGTGGAACCTGCCCCCAAGGTGTCAGGGACCATCAAGCTCAAGACAACATCTGTTGCCGCTGGCATTGGCTTCGAGTGGGGAAGCGGCACCATGACAATGTATGACGGCACAACCTGGACATTCAAGGTAAAGGGCCTGAGATCATAGATGTTGGCATATCAAGCGTAGAGGCGTCCGGGGATGTATATCATCTCGTTGTGGCAAAAGACCTTGAAGGCACCTACATTTCCGGGCAGGCAGGAGCAACCTTCATTGCCGGCGGCTCTGCATCTACATTGAAAAATGACAAGGGCGTGGTCCTCAAGCTGAAATCCACCCAAAAAGGGCTCAAGTTCACCCTGGCCCCTGGCGGCATGACAATTACCGACCTGAAACAGGTAAAAGACAAGCAGTAATATTTGGCATGCGTTTCGCATAAATACCTGGCAACGGGGCGCACTTGTCATGGAGCGCCCCGTTTATGGCCTGTCATAAATGCAGGCCGATATTTACATGCAGTGCTCCAGGGTAATTGTCCCGATTGATCCTCCCGCCATATTCTTCTCCAAAGGAGACCGTAATGTGAAAACTTTGACTGCCCCTCGCATGGAACGATGCATAGGCTGTAACTCATGTTTCATTGCCTGTGCCGTCTCGTCAATGCCTGTCATGGCAGAACTGCGGCATTGGGATCAGGATACATAAAACGCTTTTACAAAATTACCATCTGGAAGGGCAAGATTGACCCGGGTTATCTCCATAAACTCCAGGAAGAATATGGCCGAAGGATTACAGCCCTGGTGAAGGGTTGATTATGGAATTTATAGACATCTTTAAATGCGCAAGGAGTTTTTATGAGCACCCCCAAGAAAAATGATGCATACCAGGATCAGGTTAAGGAACTGAAGCGGGCCTTTGCCTACAACCTCTTTTACAGGGAAGGAGCCATTTCTGTGACTGCTTCCCTCAATGACTACTACCTGGCAGTGGCCCAGACACTGCGTGACAGGATTCAGCAGCTGTTCATCCATTTTGCAGAGGCTGCGCTGGAGAAGGAGTCACGGGTTGTCTGCTACCTGTCTGCAGAGTTCCTTACAGGGCCGCACCTGCACAATAACCTCGTGTGCCTGGGACTCTACGACCAGTTTGAGCAGGCGGCAAGGGAGACCGGCCTTGATCTCAAGGAGCTTATCAACCACGAGGAGGAGCCCGGGCTTGGCAACGGCGGCCTTGGAAGGCTTGCTGCCTGTTACATGGATTCCCTTGCCACGCTCCAGATACCTGCCATCGGTTATGGCATACGATACGAATACGGCATGTTTGACCAGGAGATAGTGGACGGCTGGCAGAAGGAAATCAGTGACTGCTGGCTCCGCCAGGGAAACCCCTGGGAGCTCAAGCGCGCCGACCTCGCCTGCGAAGTGGGATTTGGCGGCCATACCGAGGCATATACAGGGGAACATGGAAACCTCAGGTGGCGATGGGTCCCAAGCAGGGTGGTAATAGGAGTACCCTACGATACGCCCATCCCCGGTTACAAGGTAGATAACGTGAACCTGCTGCGGCTCTGGTGTGCCAGGGCCCACTCCTCCTTTGATTTCGAGGACTTCAACACAGGTGATTACTACGGCGCCGTGGAGGAGAAGATAAAGGCCGAGACCATTACCAAGGTGCTGTATCCGAATGACGAGCAGTTCCAGGGCAAGCAGCTCAGGCTTGAGCAGCAGTATTTTTTCGTATCCTGCGCCCTGCAGGACATGATACGCATCCACCTTGTCACCCACGACAGCCTCGATGATTTTGCCGATGACTTCCAGGCCCAGCTCAACGACACCCACCCTGCCGTGGCCGTGCCCGAGCTCATGCGTCTCCTGATGGATGTCCATTTTTACGACTGGGACAAGGCATGGGAGATAACCCGCAACACCCTGAACTACACCAACCACACCCTGCTGCCGGAGGCAATGGAAAAGTGGCCCATTGACCTCTTTGCCAGCCTGCTTCCCAGGCACATGGAGATCATCTACGAGATCAACCGCCGTTTCCTTGACGAGGTCAGGCTTAAATTTCCAGGCGATGACGCAAGGATAAGCCGCATGTCCATTATAGACGAGTCCGGGCCGCGTTACGTGCGCATGGCAAACCTTGCCTGCATAGGCACAAAGGCCATAAACGGCGTTGCTGAAATGCATACCGAGCTGCTGCGCAAGCACACACTCGCAGATTGGAACGAAATGTATCCCGGCAAGATAAAGAACGTCACCAACGGGGTTACCCCGAGGCGCTGGATTGCAGTGAGCAATCCGCGGCTTACCGCCCTTATCACAGAGGCCATTGGCGACAGGTGGCTGACCCATCTCGACGAGCTGCGCCAGCTTGAAGACCAGGCAGACGACCCGGCATTCCAGGAGGCATGGCGCAAGGTAAAGGAGCAGAACAAGCAGGACGTGGCCGGTCTTGCTGCCCAGAACCTGGGCATTGTTGTTGATCCAGCTGCGATGTTCGACGTGCAGGTCAAGAGGATACACGAGTACAAGCGCCAGCATCTCAACGTGCTCCATATCATCACGCTTTACAACCGCATCAAGGCCAATCCCAATATTGACATCACCCCAAGGGTCTTTGTCTTTGGAGGCAAGGCGGCCCCTGGTTACTTCATGGCAAAGCTCATGATCAAGCTCATCACATCGGTTGCCGGGGTGGTAAACAATGATCCCGATGTAAAGGACAGGCTCAAGGTCTATTTCATACCAAATTACAACGTGAAGATCGGCCACACGGTCTATCCCATGTCTGACCTGTCCGAGCAGATTTCCCAGGCCGGGATGGAGGCGTCCGGCACGGGCAACATGAAGTTCTCCATGAACGGGGCACTTACCATCGGCACCCTGGACGGGGCCAACGTGGAGATACGGGAAGAAGTGGGCCCAGAACACTTCTTTCTCTTTGGACTGACCGTGGAGGAGGTCATGTCGCTCAAGTCCGCCGGTTACAATCCCATGGACTATTACAACAGGGACGAGGAGCTGAAACACGCCATTGACCTGATCTCCTCCGGTTTCTTTTCCCATGGAGACAGGAACCTGTTCAAGCCCCTTGTTGACTCCCTGCTCTACGACGATCAGTACACCCTGTTTGCCGATTACCGCTCCTATGTTGACTGCCAGGAAAAGGTGAGCAGGCTCTACGATAACAAGAAGGACTGGACCAGGATGTCCATACTCAACGCCGTTCGCATGGGCAAGTTCTCCTCGGACCGTTCTGTTGCAGATTATGCCCGGGATATATGGCATGCAATGGCATTCCCAGTGCAGGTCAAGTGGGAAGAGATGCCGGAAGACGGGGTATCTTTTGGCTCACACAAGAAACAAGGAGAACAAAAATGAGCAAGAAATTACAGGCCTGCGACTTTACAATCTTCGGGGTCCTTGGCGACCTTTCCAGGCGCAAGCTACTGCCCTCCCTGTACCAGCTTGACAAGGCAGGGCTTCTGCACGAGGATACCCGTATTATCGGCGTGGCCCGGCATGACATCCAGCAGGATGACTTTGTAAGCCAGATGAGTGACGCCCTGAAGACCTTTGTAAAGGAGCCCCTTGAACAGGATGTCATGGAGCGCCTTCTTGCAAGGCTGCACTACGTGCTTATCAACCTGGACGTACCGGATGAATACGTGCGCCTGAGGGATGTCCTGGACCAGGAAAAGAGGGTATTTATAAGCTACTTTTCCGTGGCCCCGTTCCTGTTTGACAGCATCTGCACGGGGCTGCATCATGCGGACGTGATCACCCCGCAGGCAAGGGTTGTGCTGGAAAAATCCATTGGCCGCGACCTTGCAAGCTCCCGGGAGATCAACGACACTGTCGCCCGTTTCTTCAACGAGGACCAGATCTACCGCATAGACCACTACCTTGGCAAGGAAACGGTAATGAACCTCATTGCCCTGCGTTTTGCCAACTCCATATTTACCACCAACTGGGATCACAACACCATTGACCATGTGCAGATTACGGTTGCAGAGGAGGTGGGCATCGAGGGGCGCTGGGGCTACTTTGACAAGGCAGGCCAACTGCGCGACATGGTGCAGAACCACCTGATGCAGATACTGACCCTGGTTGCCATGGAGCCGCCTGTAAATCTCCACGGAGACAGCCTGCGAAACGAAAAGCTCAAGGTCCTGAAGGCCCTGCGGCCCATCACCCTTGAAAACGTGGATGAAAAGGTGGTCAGGGGGCAGTACGGGCCGGGTTTCATCAAGGGCAAGCCTGTTCCAGGCTATCTTGAAGAGGAAGGCGGCAATCCCGACTCCACAACCGAGACCTTTGTCGCCATCCGCGTGGATATTGACAACTGGCGATGGGCAGACGTGCCGTTTTACCTGCGCACCGGAAAGGCAATGGCAACCAAGCGTTCCGAGGTGGTGATCAACTTCAAGAAGCTGCCTCACAATATCTTTTCCGAGTCCTACCGCAGCCTTCCTCCCAACAAGCTCATAATAAAACTCCAGCCCGACGAGGGCGTGGAGATCGAGATGCTGAACAAGGTTCCCGGCATTGGAGAGGGTGTGCGGCTCCAGCGCACCATGCTTGACCTCAGCTTCTCAGACGCGTTCAAGGGGGAACGGATTGCAGATGCCTATGAACGCCTGCTCCTTGAAATCACCCGCGGCAACCAGGCCCTGTTCGTCCACCGGGACGAGGTGGAACGCTCCTGGATGTGGATAGACTCCATACAGGATGCATGGAGAAAGAGTAATGAGCCGCCAAAATCCTATCCTGCCGGGAGCTGGGGGCCTGTAGGCTCGGTGGCGCTTCTCGCGCGTGACGGCAGGGAGTGGGAGGAATAAGGTGTCAATGGAGAAGCTGCACAAGTTTCCAGACAGGAATGCACTTGTAACCGCCTTGGCCGGTGAGGTTACTGCCCTGCTGGCCAGGGGGATAGAAAAGAACGGCAGGGCAAGCCTTGCGGTTTCAGGCGGCTCAACGCCGGTAGAGCTGTTCGAGCATCTGTCAGGCATGGATATCCCTTGGAAAGACGTGGTGATATTCCTGGTTGATGAACGATGGGTGGAACCCGATGATCCTGACTCCAACGAGAGGCTGGTTCGCGATCATCTGCTTAAAGGCAGGGCTCAGGCGGCGCAGTTCATCGGCATGAAGACCAGGGCTGCCACGGTCGGGGAAGGGGAAGCCGAGTGCGAGGAAAGGCTGAAAGACGTGCCATTGCCCTTTGATGTGTTGATACTTGGCATGGGCGGAGACGGGCATACTGCCTCCCTGTTCCCGGGAGCCAAAAAACTCCCTGCTGCAATAGACATGAACTCGGGCAGGCAGTGCATGGCCCTTGCCCCGCTTGCCGCGCCCCATGAACGCATGAGCCTCACCCTGCCGGTGATCCTTTCGGCAAAGAACCTCTTTCTCCACATAGTAGGGCCTGAGAAGATGCAGGTGCTTGAAAAGGCCCTTGCGGACGGGCCGCTCGAAGAGATGCCCATACGTTTTGTGCTGAGAAATGAAGAAAGGCCTGTGAACGTGTACTGGGCCCCGTAGGAGCAGCCGCATGGCCCGGGAGCAGACATTAATAGGACGCAGATAAACGCAGACTTCGTGCGCGGATAAAAGACAAGGAAAATCCTGCGGTTTCTATGTTCATCTGTGTCCAAAGACCTGTAATCTACATGGGGTTGTTGAGAAGTTACAAGATAGTGAATAAGGAATCATTATGAATACGGCAATTGAAAGAGTAACCCGGAGAATCATTGAACGAAGCAAGCCCCATAGAGAGGCATATCTCAAACGCATTGACGAAAACAGGGGCAGGGGTGTGTTTCGGGACAGGCTTGAGTGTTCCAACCTGGCCCATGACCTTGCCGCATGTGGGCAGTCCTGCCGCCAGGCCCTGATGAGTGACGATGTCCCTAACATCGCCATTATCACCGCCTACAACGACCTTGTCTCTGCCCATGAGCCCTACCGGGCATATCCTGAAGTGCTCAAGAAGGCAGTGGCAGAGGCAGGGGGAAATGCCCAGGTGGCAGGCGGGGTGCCTGCCATGTGCGATGGCATCACCCAGGGAGAGCCCGGCATGGACCTGAGCCTCATGAGCCGTGATGTCATTGCCATGTCAACTGTGATTGCCCTTTGCCACAATGTCTTTGACGGGGCCATGCTGCTTGGAATCTGCGACAAGATACTTCCGGGCCTTCTCATGGGCGCGCTCCAGTTCGGCTACCTTCCCATGATCCTGGTCCCTGGCGGTCCCATGACTTCAGGCATAGAACACAGCGAAAAGAACAAGGTGCGGGCACTCTTTGCCCAGGGCAAGGTGGGCAGGAAGGAGATGCTCGAGACCGAGGTTAAAGCGTACCACAGCCCCGGCACCTGCACCTTTTACGGAACTGCCAACTCCAACCAGCTCATGGCAGAAATGCTTGGAATGCACCTCCCAGGCGCATCATTTGTAAATGCCAATACCCCGCTTCGCCGGGCCCTTACCATTGCGGCAGCAAAACAGGTGACCGGCATGACAAGCCTCGGGGACAACTACACACCCATAGGCCACGTAATAAGCGAAAAATCCGTTGTCAATGCAATGGTTGGGCTCATGGCAAGCGGCGGCTCCACCAATGAAACCATGCACCTGGTGGCCATTGCAAGGGCAGCGGGGATACGCATTGACTGGGCGGATTTCGAGGAGATTTCAGACAATGTCCCTCTGATCGTCCGCATCTATCCCAATGGCAGCGGTGACATCAACACCTTCCAGCAGGCAGGTGGCATGGCAGTCTTTATCCGCGAGCTTCTTGAAAACGGCATGCTCCACGAGGATGTCCAGACTGTTGCAGGCCAGGGTTTTGGCAGGTACACGCAGCAGCCGGTGCTCGAGGGAGACCAGGCGGCCTGGAAGGACGGGCCTGCCAGGAGCAGCGATCCCGGAACGATTTCAACTGTTCAGGAGCCTATGGACAAGGTTGGCGGCACAAAGATTCTTCAGGGCAACCTAGGCAGGGCCGTAATGAAGATATCCGCGCTGAAGGACGGGGAAAATACCTACGTTGAGGCCCCTGCCATGGTATTCCACAGCCAGCAGGAGCTTGAGGACGCCTTCCATGAAGGAAGGCTTGATCAGGACCTTGTTGCGGTTGTCCGCTTTCAAGGGCCCCGCGCCAACGGCATGCCAGAGCTTCACAAGCTCATCATGTTCCTTACAGTGGTCATGCAGCGCGGCTACACGGTCGGGCTTGTTACAGACGGGAGGCTCTCCGGCGCGTCAGGCACGGTGCCGTTTGCCATTCACTGCACTCCTGAGGCAGCGGCAGGAGGAAATATTGCCAGGATCCGGGACGGAGACGTGATTGTCATGGATGCCGCAAACAGCCGCCTTGAGGTAAAGGTTGACAGGGCTGAGTTTGAGCAGCGTCCATGCGCAACTGCGGACCTTAAAGCATCGCATTACGGCCTTGGCAGGCAGATATTCGCAGCGCTCAGGAAGGAACAGCTCGGAGCGGATGAAGGGGCCTCTGCCATATTCGCGTACACAACTGAAGACAAAACGGAGTAACAGACATGGCAAAGAGGAACTGGAAGATATCACCCCTTGAAATAGTAAAGACCGGGCCGGTAATACCGGTAATGGTTGTTGAGAAGGTTGAACATGCCGTGCCAATGGCAAAGGCCCTGCTTGCAGGCGGTGTCAGAGTGCTTGAAATAACGCTCAGGACCCGGGCTGCCATTGATGTTATCCGGGCAATCAGCAGCGAGGTGCCGGATGCCATAGTTGGTGCGGGAACTGTGCTTACCCCTGAAGAGCTGCGCATGATGGCGGACGCAGGCGGGACCTTTGCCCTTAGCCCAGGCATGACCCCAACACTGCTTGAGGCTGCAAACAACGGCCCAATAGGCTTTATCCCAGGCATTGCCACGTCTTCAGAGCTCATGATGGGCCTGGAGATGGGATATGACGTGTTCAAGTTTTTTCCTGCCGAGGCAGCAGGAGGCGTAAAGGCCATAAAGTCGATAGGCGGGCCGTTTCCACAATGCACCTTCTGCCCCACGGGCGGTATCTCTCCTTCAAACTACAGGGATTACCTCGCCCTTGGAAATGTCGCCTGCGTGGGAGGTTCATGGCTCGTGCCGGGAGATGCAGCACAAAAAGGCGACTGGGACAGGATAACCAGGCTTGCCAGGGATGCTGTTTCCAGCGCAACCAGCTAAAGGGGAATAAAATAAATGGCTGACAATCTCTATATCGCAAGCCTTGAGGCCAACAGCGGAAAGCTGGTGATCTCCCTTGGCGTGATGGAAATGCTGTCCCACAGGGTGAACCGGCTGGGTTTTTTCCGCACGCTTTCTCCGGCCGCAGCTGACCAGGACAGCCATATCAGGCTGCTCTCGCACCGCTTCAGGCTCAGCCTTGAGCCTGAGCAGATGGTCGGGGTTACCCATGCGCAGGCCAGGGAATGGATCGGGGCAGGGGAGGAGCGCAGGCTCCTGAGGGAGATCGTCAGCAGGTTCAAGCAGGCGGAAAAGAACTGTGATTTCCTGCTCTGCGAGGGGCCTGACATAACACATCTGTCCGATGCCTTCGAGTATGACATGTCCGTGAGGATAGCAAGGGAGCTGGGCACTCCCGCACTCTACGTGGCATCCGCCTACGGGCTGGAACCGCGCAACCTGGCTGACCGCATCAGGGCAGCGGTAAACACGTTCCGGCAGCTCGACAGCCCCCTGCTGGGCGTCATTGTCAACCGGGTTGACCCCGCCGTCATGGATCAGGCACGTGATGCGCTGAAGGGTCATTTTACACAGGGCCTTGCCATTGACCTTGTGCCAGAGGCAGAGAGCCTTACCATGCCCACCATGGAAGAGATCGTTCAGACCCTTGGCGCCATGCGTTTCTGCGGGCCCGAAGAGGGATTGAAGAGGGACGTGCGGGATTTCAAGGTGGCGGCAATGGCCCCGGGGCATTTCCTGGAGTACCTTGAGAAGGATGACCTTATAATCACCCCTGGCGACCGGCCTGACATAATCCTTACCACCCTTGGCGCAGTGGCCTCTAAAAATTACCCGTCTCCTGTTGGCATACTGCTGTCAGGCGGCATGCTGCCGGAGGCCTCTATTATCCGTCTTCTTGAGGGGACGGGTGCTCTTTCAATTCCCATTTACCAGGTTGAAACCGACACGTACCGTACGGCCATGAATGCCTCGACAGTACGTGGAAGGCTTGAGCCTGACAATGACCGCAAGATTGCCCTGGCCCTGGGCACGTTTGAATCAAGCGTGGATGTCCATGCCCTTGAGGAAAGGATCAGGGTTACCCCGGCCACCACCATGTCTCCTCTGATGTTTGAATACTCTCTTTTCGAGCGGGCAAGGCAGTCACGGAAACACATTGTCCTGCCTGAAGGCAATGACGACCGCATCCTTCAGGCAGCAGAGCTGCTTATTCTCAGGGACGTGGTTGACCTGACGATACTCGGCAATGAGGAGGCTATCCGCAACAGGGCGGCCACCCTTGGGCTGAAGCTGGTAGGGGTGAACATCATTGACCCTGGCTCCACAGACCTGCTGGACGAGTTTGTTGAAACCCTGTACGAGCTTCGCAGGAACAGGGGCATGACCCTTGACAATGCAAGGGACCTCATGGCAGACGGTAGCTACTTCGGCACCATGATGGTTTACAGGGACATGGCAGACGGCATGGTCTCCGGGGCTGCCCATACCACGGCCAACACCATCCGCCCGGCGTTCCAGATCATTCGCACAGCCCCCGGCGTGTTGGTCGTCTCCTCCGTATTTTTCATGTGCATGGATACAAGGGTGCTGGTTTACGGCGACTGCGCAGTAAATCCCAACCCGGACAGCGAACAGCTTGCCGAGATTGCCATAAGTTCCGCAAAGACTGCGGAGTTGTTCGGTATCGAGCCGGTTGTGGCCATGCTGTCGTATTCCAGCGGCACCTCGGGCGCAGGCGCCGATGTGGAGCTTGTGAGAAGGGCGGTTGAGATTGCCAGGAAACGCAGGCCGGACCTGAAGCTTGACGGCCCCATGCAGTACGATGCCGCCATTGATCCGACAGTGGCAGGGAAAAAGATGCCCGGCAGCGAGGTTGCCGGCAGGGCCACGGTCTTTATCTTCCCTGATCTCAACACTGGCAACAATACCTACAAGGCAGTGCAGCGTTCTTCCGGGGCCGTTGCAATCGGCCCGGTGCTGCAGGGCCTGAAAAAGCCGGTAAATGACCTGTCCCGCGGCTGCCTGGTTCCTGATATTGTGAACACCGTCGCCATTACTGCCATACAGGCCCAGCAGGGTAAATAATGACAGGGCACAGAAACGGCACCCCGGCCATGGAATACATTACTACTAAGATATGCCAGGCAGGCCAGATAGGCATCCATGGCAACCTGTTTGGCGGCATCATGCTCTCCTGGTTTGACGAGGCAGGGGCCTCGCTTGCCGCTTATCTATGTTTAACTCCCAACCTTGTCACAGTGAAGATGAATGAGGTAGTCTTCAAAAAGCCGGTGAAAACCGGGGACCACATCAGGTTTTTCGGCAGGGTGCATGCCGTTGGGACAAGCTCCATCTGCCTTTTTCTCGAGGCTCGGAGGGTCCTTTTTGACAAGGGAGGCCAGGAACTCGTATGCAGCACCGAGATAACATACGTCAAAATCAATGGGCAGGGCAGGCCGGTTGCCATTGATCCCGTGGTGAGAGAACGGCTCACAAGAGAGCAATCTTGCAAGGTTAGCAATGACAAAACAGGTTAAAATACATGAATAAACTCCAGGACCATAAGACAAAAATCGTCTGCACCATAGGGCCGGCATCGGATTCCCCCGAGATGCTGGAAAAGATGATCCAGGCAGGCATGAATGTTGCCCGGCTCAACTTTTCACACGGCGAATTTTCAATGCACGCCACCGTGATCAAGAGGATCAGGGATGCTTCCCGCAAGACAGGCCGAAGGGTCGCCATAATGGCAGACCTCCCCGGTCCCAAGATGCGCATAGGCGACTTCCGGGAAGAATCCGTCATGCTGGAACAGGGCGCCATGTTCACCCTGACCACTGAGAAGATCATTGGCACCGCGGAACGCGTATTCGTAACCATGCAGGAACTGCCCAAGGCTGTAAGGCCGGGAGACACCATCTTCCTGAACGACGGCCTTATCGAGCTGAGGGTCGAGGAAGTGGAAGGCTGCGATATTCACTGCCGCGTTATCGTCGGCGGTCCCCTTCGTTCACGAAAGGGCGTGAACATCCCGGGCATTGATCTTGGCACCAGCGCCTTTACGCCGCGTGACCGGGAGTGCATGAAGTTTGCCCTTGAGCAGGGCGTTGACGCTATAGCCCAGTCATTTGTCAGCAACGCCAGGGACGTGGAAGATGTCCGGGCAGCAGCGGCGGCAATGGGATTCAATCCATTTATCATAGCCAAGCTTGAAAGGGCCAATGTCAGGGAACATCTCGACGAAATACTTGGGGTTACAGACGGGGTCATGGTGGCGCGGGGCGATCTTGGTGTCGAGATACCCATCGAAGAGATTGCCGATGTGCAGAAACACATAACAGCCAAGGCAAACCTTGCAGGAAAGCCCGTCATTACCGCTACCCAGATGCTGGAATCCATGGTTAGCAACCGCCGTCCCACCCGGGCCGAGTCCACTGACGTGGCAAACGCCATTCTTGACGGCACGGACTGCGTTATGCTGTCTGAAGAATCTGCCATAGGCGAGTACCCGCTGGATGCAGTGAAGATGCTTGCCGCCATTGCCCGCGCCACAGAGCCCAACAGGCGGCACAGTCATTTTGAAGTGGTGCTGAAGCCCCTGGTTAAGGATTACAAGCCGAATATGGGTGATCTTATATCCGCCAGCGTTGGCAAGGTGATTGAAATTGTTGATTCCCCTGCCGCTGTGCTGGCGCCCACGTCGAGCGGGTACATGGCAAGGAGCCTGACACGTTTCAGGATGCCCGTGTGGATATTGGCGCCGACCACGTTGCTCAAGACGTGCAGGGATCTCATGTTTTCCTACGGTGTACACCCAATACTGGAGGATGAGAGGCCGGGAGACTGGTACACGGCTGCATTAAAATACGCGGAAAGGCACGGCATTCGTGGAGACTGCTTCATACATGCCGAGGGGCCGTCAAGGGCGCATCCCGATAACAATTACATCATGGAAATCATAGACCTGAAACGGGGCAAGTAATGAAGATACTGGTGCTTAATTCAGGCTCTTCATCGCTTAAATTCCAGCTCTTTACACTCCCTGGTCTTGCTGTTGCCGCCTCTGGCCTGGTGGAGGAGATCGGAGAGGCCAGGGGGGCGGCACACCTTGACTTCATGGATGGAAACGGCAATGAAAAGACCCTGAAATATTCCAGGCAGGTTCTGGATCACAGGCAGGCCATAAGGCTGATGGGGGAAATGCTGCAGGAGAGCGGATGCTTTTCTGATATAAGCGAGCTTGCCGCTATCGGCCACAGGGTCGTGCATGGTGGAGAGAAATTCAGCGAGCCTGTAAAAATAGACGAGGCAGTAATTGACGCCATTGAAAGGCTGGCGCCCCTGGCTCCGCTTCACAACCCGGCTAACCTCACCGGGATCCGCGTGGCAATGGAACATGCGCCTGATATACCCCAGGTAGCGGTGTTTGATACTGCCTTTCACCAGACCATGCCCGAACATGCATACTTGTATGCCCTTCCCTACGAGTGTTACAGCAGGAACCATGTGCGCCGTTACGGTTTTCACGGCACTTCACACAGTTACGTGGCCAGGCGTGCCGCAGACCATCTCGGCAGGCCCATTGATGAACTGAATATCATCACCCTCCATCTTGGAAACGGGGCAAGCGCTGCTGCAATAAGTGGCGGAAAATGCATTGACACCTCCATGGGCATGACACCGCTTGAAGGGTTGATAATGGGGACCCGCAGTGGAGATTTTGACCCTGCAATCCTGTTCTACCTCTCAAGGGAGGCGGGAATGGACATCGACGCCCTGGACCGGATGGTAAACAGGCAGAGCGGGCTCAAGGGTATCTGCGGTGAAAACGACATGCGCGCCATTACCAAATCGGCCCAGGAAGGAGATGCCAGGGCAAGGCTGGCCCTGGACATGTTCTGCTACAGGCTGAAAAAATACATAGGCGCATACGTGGCAGCCCTTGGCAGTATTGACTGTGTTGTCTTTACCGGGGGGATTGGAGAAAATGCCGCCCTGGTGCGTCAAAAGGCATGCGAGGGGCTTGAGGCAATCGGCATCCGGGTTGACGGGGAGAAAAACAACACTCACCGTAAAGATATCCTGGAGATCCATGCCCGGGGCTCCGCATGTGCAATCCTTGTTGTCCCCACTGATGAAGAGCTTGAAATAGCAAGACAGACTATGAGAGTCTGTGGAATGAGGAGAGAATATTCATGAGCATACATCCACTGGCAGGCAAGCCTGTCCCCAAATCCATGCTGATAAATGTCCCTGAGCTGATTTCTGCATACTACACCCGCAAGCCCCACATGGACATAGCCACTGAGAGGGTGAGCTTCGGGACATCAGGGCACCGGGGCTGTTCCCTTAAAAACAGCTTCAACGAGGCCCACATACTTGCAGTAAGCCAGGCAGTATGTGAATACCGTGCTGAGGCAGGCATTACCGGCACCCTTTTCATGGGCATAGACACCCATCCGCTCTCCTGGCCTGCGCAGCTTACGGCCCTACAGGTCCTTGCGGCAAACGGCGTTGAAGTGCGCATTGCCGAGAACTTCGGCTATACTCCCACTCCCGTTATTTCGCACGCCATTATCACCCACAACAGCAGGGAAAGGCAGTGTGACGGCATCGTTATCACGCCCTCGCACAATCCCCCTACTGACGGAGGGTTCAAGTACAACCCCCCCCATGGCGGCCCTGCGGATGTCGAGGTTACCTCGCGGGTCCAGGACCGGGCCAACCAGATGCTTGAAAACGGCCTTGCTGATGTCAGGAAGATGGAACTGGACCAGGCCCTCCATGCAGAATGCGTGCGCCAGTACGATTTTGTAACTCCCTACGTGGAGGACCTGCAGAGCGTGGTTGACATGGACGTGATTGCCGAGTCCGGCATCCACATAGGTGCAGACGCGCTTGGAGGTTCCGGCCTTGCCTATTACAGGGCCATCAGGGACCGGTACGGACTTAACATGGACTGCATGCACGATACCCTTGATTCCACGTTTTCCTTCATGCACCTTGACTGGGACGGCAAGATCAGGATGGACTGCTCCTCTCCCTATGCCATGGCAGGCCTGGTTTCCCTGAAGGACCGCTATGACATAGCCTTTGGAAACGATACAGATTTTGACCGTCACGGCATAGTCACCCCCAGCAGCGGCCTGATGAATCCCAACCATTACCTCAGTGTTGCCATTGACTACCTGTGCCGGAACCGCCCGGAATGGGACAGCAGCCTTGCCATAGGAAAGACCCTGGTGAGCAGCTCCATAATCGACAGGGTGGCTGTAGGCCTTGGCAGAAAGGTGATAGAGGTGCCGGTGGGCTTCAAGTGGTTCGTGGACGGGCTCATCCACGGAACCATCTGTTTCGGCGGCGAGGAGAGCGCAGGGGCAAGTTTCCTGCGAAAAGACGGCACCGTCTGGACCACAGACAAGGACGGCATGATCCTTGCCCTGCTTGCCGCTGAGATAACGGCCCGCACAGGCAGGGACCCTGGAGCGTATTATAAGGATCTCACCAGGAAATACGGCACGCCTGTCTATGCACGCATAGATACCCCGGCCACGATGGAGCAGAAGGAGATACTGAAAAGGTTATCTCCCGATGATATCACGATAGACACCCTTGCAGGTGAACCAATAAAGGCGATACTTACAAAAGCACCTGGCAATGGCGCTCCAATAGGAGGTCTGAAGGTGGTTGCGGAAAACGGCTGGTTTGCCCTGCGTCCCTCTGGCACGGAAGACATCTACAAGATTTATGCAGAGAGTTTCATTGACAAGGCCCACCTGGAACGCATCCAGCAGGAGGCAAGGCAGATAGTGGAGAAGCTGGTCTGAGCCGGTATTATGCTAATTTGCTGGCATAGGTAGGTGCAGGCTATGCGTCGCATATCTTCCAGGAGCTGGACGTGAACAACTGCCGGCTGCAATACGGACGAAGCGGATGACAGCATCTTTTTATGGGCGCAAATGCACACAGAAAAATACAGATTTTTGTCTTTTATTCGTGTGTGCAGTCCATGTTCATCTGTGTTCAAAAAGCTGCTCTCTGCTTATGGTCTGTGCGCCATTTTTCCGCTTCCCAGATTGCGGTCTATGTAGTTTGAACGCCACATGGAAGAACAGGGATTCAACATGAACCGTAACTTCTCAATAATAATATAAATTCTTCGTGTCCTTCGTGAACTTTGTGGTTATATAATGTAAATGTGAATTACGTTTCCATCTCACGAGCTTTTTGAGAAGTTACCATGAACCAGCGGCATAACCATGAATAAACTCTACATTTAAGCTACCAACTGAGATCAGCCTCGATTCTGAATCACGTGTGCTGGCAATAAAGGGCAAGTCATACCCGGAAAATACCTTTGAGTTCTATGCTCCTGTGATGAAATGGCTGGAAGAATACATTGCCTTCTCTCCCAGGTGCAAAACCGTCCTGAATATGGAGATCATCTACTTCAACTCCAGCAGCTCGAAGTTCTTTTTCGACTTCTTTGACGTGATAGAAGAGGCGGTTGGCCGGGATTTTGAGATCGAAATCAACTGGATATACGATGTTGATGTGAGGAAATCTTTTTGAAGGGACATTGAACCGCCATGGACATAACTGTTACAGAGCAAGACAATGTAAAAATCATAGGCCTGGAGGGAGACCTTGACACAGGAACATCTCCACAGGCCCTGTCTGGTATATTGGGAAAGGGTGCGGCAAGGCTGGTGCTGGACATGGAAAAGATCGACTACATAAGCAGTGCGGGGCCGCAGGCGGGGAACTCAGGATTTACAGTCTTAATTCAATGGCCAGGGAGGTGTGTGATATCTCGGGTTTCAGCTCTATCCTCAATATCTTCCCGACAAGGCAGGATGCCCTTGAAGGGCTGTGATCGTGCCCGTGCCTTGCCATATCTCTTTGTCATCTGATGACATGTGCCAGGGCTGCTTCGCCTGCCATGGACTGAGTTGAACACCAGAGAATAGACAAAACTATTTCTATTGATCAAATTTGTAGGTGAGTTCCTTTACTTTAAAGCTATTGCTTCTGTCTCTTAGGAGCATTGAAATCAATCCGGAAAGATTGCGTTTCCTGCCACTGTAATATTGTAGATATAGATTAAAATGTCCGTGCATCTTCACCATGTTGTTATTTGTTTTCCATCCATCAGGAATAATTGTAAGATCTATCATGTTGACCTTTTTAAACAACCGTTCGTATTCAGGCCTGAGAGAAGTGAATGATTTGCCATTTTCAAAGGCATCCTGGGAGAACATCTGTGCAAATTTATTAAAATCCCGCTTCGCATAAGTTTTGCAAAAATTTTTTACAAAATATAGAATTCTAGCCCGCAAAAGATCAAGATTAAGTCGTCTGGCCATCTCTTCATTTTCTTTTTTCGGGAGCTGTTTTTTCTGAGCAGTTACCTTTGAAGAAGGCAGTGCAGCCAGGTCCTTTTTATCTTGGGCCCGATTACCGTATTCATGTTTTTCCCTGGTTGTTTTTCCAGGTGTGGAGGCAGTTTTATGATTTTTATTGCCATTTACTTGAATGGATGCTTCATCTTTGGGCTGTCTTGATTTCTGCATCACAGGAGTGGCTTTTTGAGGCTGGGCCTTTTCTGCAGGGGTTTCAGTGGATGGCTCGGCAGTATCGGCATCTGCTTTTGCAAGTAGAATATGCGGTTTTGCCAGTGTTTTTACAATTTTCTTTGCCTCATCTGTTTCCTTATGGACAACCATAACCCTGGGAACGGATATGTCGGGCTTTTGTAAATCGCAGTTACTGTCTTTTACTTTTAATGATTTTTTAATATATTCCGTCTTATTTTCTTCAGGGAAAGCACGAAAGGTGTTTTTCGGAAATCCATCCGTCCTTTCAAGCGAGGCCATTTTAATGGGCTTCTTTACAGGTGTTACTTTCATAGGGGTTTTCGCCTTGACTAGTGATTTTTTCGGCTCCTGAGAGCTGAAACGGGAAGATATGACGTGTCTTTCATAAAGCGTCGGCGCCACAAAGGTGAAAAACAGCAGGAAGATAGCAAGAACTGCCAGCGGGATGAAATGGCGAAATTTTGCTGTCCCGGATCGCACCTGTTCCTTTTTGTATATCCAGGGAGATTTTGTTTCCTGTTGATTTAATTTTCCGGACCGGGTACTTGCCTGAGAGAGTCTCTTGTATGCTTGGCATATCTTTATAAATTTTTCAGTAGCCTGCTCCTTGTCTTCCCCTGTCATGTCTGGATGGTGTTTTACGCTCAGTCTTCGAAATGCACGTTTTATTTCATCTAAAGAGGCTCCAGGTTCAAGGCACAATATGCTATAATCGTTATCATCTTCCGAAGAAGGAGAAAATATCTGTAGCACCCTTTGCAGGTGGAATACAATATTTTCCGGCCTTACTCCTTCCTGGTTGCATGCCTGCCTGAACCAATCCCACAGTGCGTCACCTTTTTCTGTCTTTACAATATTCTGGCAGGCCTGCAGCATTCCATCAGATATTGCCACAAATTTTATGAGATCTTCCGTGGCGATATTGGTTTTAAGGTGTCTTATGAGTAATTTCAGATTTTTTTTGTCAGATTCTTTCATTGAACCCTTTCCGAAACAGCCTGACTCATCTCCTTCAGCTTCATGCCGGTGAGCCACATATCTCCGTCTATCAGGTTATCTATCTGCAGGCTTTCCTTCCGCCTGAGCCGTATGTTCACCAGCTGGCACTGGTCCGGAACGGAAAAGATTACCTTAAAAGAACCCCATTCCTGGTTTCCCGATATCATACCGGAGGAGACGGGTTTCATACGGCATCTGGCACCGACTATTTCCACGAAGGGTTTCTGGTCCGTGGTCACGTTTTTACTGCGCCACGTTCCTGTAAGCATATATCTGCCACCGGATCTTACCGGTACTATCTGGTGAAAATGGTACATATTCAGATTGTGCGATCCCAAGAATGCAAAATGAATACAATAGCGGCCATCTTTTTTTATCCTTTCCCAGGACAGGCCCTTGAGTCGACCTTTTTTACACATCCTCCAGCCAAAGCCTGCATTCAGAAGAGGCTTGGAAAAATTCCCATTATGAAGCAGGTGACGGCTGTCAAAATATTTCTTCCAAACCGCAGCGGCCATCCGTACGTGATCGCGGGTCCAGAGTCGATCGATAAACCTGAGCCTATCCCGGTCTTTCAACATGTTTGAATCTGCAACCACTGGCCACAGCGCAATAGCATTATCGAGCATGCCCTTCCCAATGCAGTATTTAAAAAGAATCGGAAGGGCATCCCTGCCTATATTATCTATCAGTTGATCCGGATCAGGCCATATTCTGATGGCGAGATCAAGAGCCTTTCGTCTCTTGGATGGGTTTTCGCTTATGATGAATGTAAGATCCTGTGCCAGAAAATCTTTCAGGTCCAGCTGGTAATCAAGGAGGGCCTTGTCCCATTGCCAGAGGGCGCTTTCTGCTGAAAATGCATGTATGTATCGGGCAATGTAAACGGCCCTGTCGCGTTGTCCCGTATTGTCGTATAACTCGGCCATCTTTATCCAGGCGGGGACATAAAAGGGATCGTTCCACAGGGCTGAGGTCAGTAGGCCATGGGCAGGTGCGATTTCACCAGTAAAAAGGTGTTGTTCAGCCCTTTTTACCAGTATCGAGGGATCTGAAATAAACACCCACCGGGACACTTCACCGGGTAGACTGGTAAAAACTGCCTGGCCAGCCAACGAAATCCATAACTGGACAGAGCCAAGGAGAATCAGAAACCAAAACAGTATCAGCCTTCCTGGCCGATTCATGCAGGAAAGGTCTCGACATGACATATTTTCCATGGCCATCTAAGAGTTTTTTTATTTCCCTGCAAATAAAAGCGACCGGCAGCAAGTGAAATGTACGTAGGGCGAAAAGGGATTAATCACTTTTTTGATCACTGCCGTATTTGTAATCATATTGATATGCATAGTATTTGTATTGGCCATAACTCGAATAGCCGTAACCCTTTTTCATTCCACTCTTGTTGATTATTGCTCCCAGTATCTTGCCATTCACATTCAGGATAGACCTTTTGAAATGCTTGACACCTTCCCTTGGCGTCTCCCCTTCCACTGTTACGAGTATTACTCCGTCAACCATATGGGAGAGTATCAGTATGTCAGCAAATCCCTGGTAAGGAGGAGCATCCAGTATTACATGGTGGTAATGATTTCTGGCCAAGTCAAGCAGCTTGCGCATGCGTTTGGATGAGAGTAGTTCTGACGGATTTGGAGGAAGCGGGCCACTGGAGATAAAATGGAGCCCACTGTAATCTGTTTTTCGTATTACATCCTTAAGGTCTACAGTTCCCGTAAGGAGATTTGAAAGGCCCCTGTCTCTTTCTCCTGCTCCGAATATCTTGTGGAGGCTCGGCTTCCGCATGTCACAATCTACTATAAGACATCTTTCTCCCTTTCTGAGGTAGGAAAGTATTGCATTGCTACAAAAGGTTGACTTTCCGGCTGCGGGCAGAATACTTGAGACAAGTATGATCCTCGGTGGATTTTCTGCAGAAGACAAATCGACAGAGGTTAGGGCGGTGCAGACGGCCTCGCTGACAGGGGAGCGGGGCTTATGGTAAACCATGGTAGCCATTTCCACACTGTTGTCAGCATATTCCTCTTCATAGGGAATCAGTCCAAGAACGGGTATATTGAAGCGATCACTGAGTTCGTCCGGACTTTTTATAGTATTGTCAAAATATTCCTGAAGGAATGCCAGGCCGATACCGCCGAAAAGACCAAGTACAATGGCAAGCAACAAATTGCGTATGATTTTAGGCTTATCAGGGGAAACCGGTACGCGGGCATTGTCGATAATCTGCATATTCAGGATACCGGCCCCGAGGGTTGCCTCAATCTCCTTGGAACGCTGTAGAAGGCTCTGATAGATGGATTTGTTGGTATTCACCTCTCTGAGCAATATCTTGTACTGGGTAGCGCGGTCATTTAATTTGATGACCTTCCGCTTTTGTTCTTCCGCGCATTTTGTCAGATATTCCTCATTTTTCAGGGCAGTCTGGTAATCATTTTTGATGGAATCTATAATCATCTTTTTTTCCAGGGCGATACGGCTGGAAATATCATTCATGTGCGCCTTGAGCTGCTGCATCTTTGGATAAGCAGGCTTGAACGTAGTCAGCATGTCCTCATATTGTGATTTTAATTCTGCATACTGTTTCTTAAGTTCCTGGATAAGCGGGTCATTGAGGACTCGTGGCATATTCTCACCTGATTTACTGACAGCCTGACGGTAGAGAGCTTCCTGTTTGAGGCGTTTTGTCCTTGCTTCTGCAAGTGCCTGGTTCAGCTCCTCGAGCTGTTTCATCACCAGGTTCAACTTTGGATCAAGAGACACAAGCCCTGCCTTTTGGGAAAATTCAGTAAGTTTCTTTTCTGATTTTTCCAGCTTTATCTGGGCATCGTGTATCTTTTTTTCCAGAAATTTCGAGGCAGTTTTGGATATCTGCATCTGGTTGTCCATTTTCATGTTCAAAAATTCATGCATCGCCACATTTACTACCTGTGCTGATAACCTGGCATCAGGAGATTCAAAGCTGATCACAATCAATTCGCTGTCCCGGACAGGTGCCACATGAAAGTTGTTTCGAAAGTTCCTGAGTACCGCGTTTAGGATAATATTTTGCCGCATCTCTCCATCAAGATCGGACGACTCTTTCTCTTCATCCTGGAAACGGATAAAATTTTTGACTGCCGCAAACACCTCCCCGACTATGCTCGGAGAATCATCCTGTCCAGCTTCCAGATAAGGGTTGAACAGAGGATTTTCTGTAAGTTGCAGGCTGCCAATCACTCTTGATGCCAACTGCTCGCTTTCCAGCAGATTTACCTGGGTTGTCTGGAATTCCTGTATTTTGATCAGATCAGCTTCAACATTTTCAAACTTGGTTACGTTGGAAGGCTTACTGGAAACCTTCAAGGTGCCCTTTGCAACAAATATCGGAGTACAGGTAAATGTATAAACAGCAACGGTAAAAAAGGTGACCAGTAAAAAGATGATTACAGACCATTTCCTCCTGATCAAGACATCGATATAATCGCGAAGATCTATCTCTTCTTCAAATTCAGGTATTACTTCACGAAGCTCCGTGGAAGGCAGACCGGTGTTGCTGCCAGCCCTCAATACCAGTGAATTGTTTTCCGAATTGGGATGTCTCGGATTGTCAATCATAATTCATACCTATGCGTTTCTAAGTAATTGAATACTAATATGATACCATCCTGAGCCCGGCATTAACCCTGCTCATTTTATTGTACCGGGTATCGTTCATATCTTCGAAATTAAATATGTTAAACATATGCTTAGTGAATAACTTTTTTAAATTGATACCGTATTCTGTTTCAAGCCTGTAAAGGTCTTCCGTGGCGGGAGGTTTGCGTATTGAGCTGTTATGGGCATCTGAAGCAAAAAAATAGATGGCATCATGTTCCAGCAGGTATCTAGCAGATTGTTCGCTATTCCTGCCCAGGTGGCCAAGAAGACTGGAAATGTTAACCTGAAAATAGATTTCCATTTCCAGGAGTTCCAGGAAACGTTTGGGATGCCTCTGAAGAGCAGGTATCCTTTCTGGATGAGCAAGGACAATATCAATCCCGTCAGTCCTGCATTCCTCCACAGCCTTTAATATATCATGAAAGCCGCTGGAAAAGGATGGCTCCAGGAGAAACAGATTGCTGTTGGCCAATGGCAGCAAAAAGCCCCTTTTTATATTATTCATGACTTGCGGATGTATAGCTATCTCCATGCCCGGATAAATATCCAGCGCAATACCTTCTTCCTGGAGGCGCGTCCGAAGCGTGCTGACAGCATTCAATACCGTCTTTTTTGAGGCCGACCAGGCAGTTCCAGGAATAAAATGTGGCGTTGCAATAATCTTTTTAAAACCGGCATGTTCAAACTGCCTGGCCATGGCCAGACTAACCGCAAAATCCTTGGCTCCGTCATCCAGCCCAGGCAGGATATGGCAGTGAATATCAGAGAATCCGAAATAGGCCTTTTTCATCTCAAATCTTTCTCACCCCTCTTATCCTGGAACATGATAGCTTAAGTGCTGTCCTGAAATTTCCTGCATACAATAATATAGTAAGGCTGCAAGTGTCGTGCAAAAAAGGGCATTTGCAGGAAGTTTCCAGACAAAATCAACGAGGCCATGAAACAGTAATCCCGTGATGGATGCCAGGCTGGAAACAGCCAAAAAGGTTTCAAGGCTCATGGCAGAAAAATCGCCGTGTCTCTGATTCAAAAAATAATGATATGCGTTGCTCAGCCTGGAAAAGATCCATCCAAACAGTAGGCCCGCTGCCGGAACTCCAAGTTCCAGAACAGTTTCAAGGTATTCATTATGAGCCCTGTCCCAAATAATATCCGGGGGAAAATGTTTGAGATAAACGGAGGAAAGCAATTTATAAGAGTCTATACCAATGCCTGTAAGCCAGTAGTCATAAAGAATTGGCAAACTCGATATCCAGACGGTTATCCGGCTGATGCCGGATTTCTCCAGTGTAAGAAATCTCTCCAGAAGTTTATGAAACCCGATCTGACTGCCGTAAAACAAAAGACCTGCAAAGACTGCTGAAAACAGCAGGAGTGTCTTTTTTCTGGGAAACGGGAGGAGCAGAAACAAAAGTGCCCAGATTAGAAACATGACTAGGATCCCAGCCCGAGACAGGGAAAAAAGAATCGCCAGCATCATGACCACTGCCAGGAAGAGAAACAGCAGGCCCTTATTGTCATGGAAATAAATATCCTTAATAAAGCGGGCCGGGTACCGCCTCTTTCCCTTTGTTTTACGCACCTGTTTTGCCTTGTTTGCGCAGTCAATATAAAGGGCCAGGGCTGTTGGCCAGCAGAGATTCAGAAAGGCAGCGTACTGATTCTTATAGATTATACTTCCGCAAGCGCAATGAGTTATATTGGGAAGCCACAATATTCCAAGATGAGGGAACAATACCTGTAAAAGGCCATAAACAGCCTCGAAGCTGCCTGTTGCGACCATGACAATGCAGATTGTGTAAAAAAGGTCTTTTCTTTTTTTCATGGAAGAGACCATAACTATAAAAAAGAGTATCAGTGCAAGGTAAAAAGCGGCCATGGGCAATCCAGAAAGGCCGTTATAACTGAGCGATGCCAGATTGATGTCAGAATCTGTCAAGATATTGACTTCCATGAGAGCCCGGGCCCTGTGCGGAGAAAAGATAGAAATAAGAAAGAGTGGAACAGGCAGGGAGCTAATCACTATATATAGAAAAAGAATGAATGGGACCGAAAGTACACGAAAATTTATAGTACTTTCTATGATGCCGTCTCTGCAGAATAATAACCCGCCTCCTGCCAGGCTAATAATTGCAAAGGTGTACAATCCCTGGGTAAATGGATGAACAGCGCCAAAGATAATCGGCATGGTGCCGAGGATAAACAATAGAGATAAAATGACCGTTTTCTCGGCCTTTATTTTCAGGGCTGCCAAAATCGGACTGGCTTGGGTTTTCTAATTGTTAATGTGCGGGTGCACGATATTGAACGCCTGTACCCATAAACATCAGAGAAATCCCTCCTCCGGAGGTAAGGAGTCCAAGGGAACTTGACTCTGCAAAAACAACATCACCATCCTTCAGGTATATGTCCTTAACCTTTCCTGACTGGAGACTATCATATGGAATATTGACTATTACTTTCTTGCCATTTTCCTTATAACGCACCAATTTTATGTGATCTTCATCGGCATATGACCTGAGCCCCCCTGCCATGGCTATGGCATCTGCAATATTCACATTGCCCTTGATGGGATATAAGCCAGGTTTACGGACCGCGCCGTCAACATAACAGTGCCCTGCTTCAGGTACGAAAATTACATCCCCCCCTAATATAGGGATATTATATTCCATATCTCCTTCTTTAATCAATTTGTTGAGATCCACCCGTATTACCTGACGCTTTTTAGTCTGATTATCTGTTCTGGTAACAAAAGCAATTAAACCTGCATCATCTGTCAGGCCCCCGGCTATAGCCACAACATCAAGAAGGTTCCGCCTCGTGATATATTCATAAGTGCCCGGTTTTTCAAATTCTCCAACCAGAGTAATCTGTTTGCTTACATGCTCCTTTATGAAGATAGAAACATGTGGATCTTGCAAATACTTTTCCCCAAGCAGTTTTTCTATCTTTTCTTCAGCCTGGGCAGCGGTCATATTCTGAACATATATTACACCCAGCATGGGCATGCTGATGGTGCCTCTGGAACTTACCCTTACTTCTGTGTTTAAATCTTCGGTTTCAAAGACCGTTACGTCAATCAAGTCTCCGGGACCAAGAAGATAATCTTCAGCACCACCGGCATCGCCGACTCTGGCCAGGATATCACCCGGTGAAACGGCATTATTTGCCGGTTCCACCTTTTTGTTCTGGAATTCCTTCTCAAATGTCGCAAGGTCTGTTGTCGCCTTTAGCCGCTGACCACAACCGGACAAAAGAGCTGACAGACCCAAAAATATTATGGTCAAAAGCAGGAACTTCATGACTATTAGTACATAACGCCTGTTATAAAAAGATAAGAGTAACCGTTCGCGGGCACCGGATCCGCGGTGTTGCCAAGGACTGATATGCCTTCCACCTTGTATCTACAGCACCCGGCAAACGGTTAATTGTATAAAATTTTACTTGCTTGGACTTGCTGTTTTGTGATGGTCGTTATCGTCACCCGAAAAGGCCAAGCCAAGCCCTATTGCTGTTCCCCCAAGTACCACTGCTGAAGCAACAACAGGTACCTTATTCTGGCTCCACCAGTCGGCTCCTTTCTTTTTATCATTTCCTTTTTCCTTCGCTACCGGTTCAGAAGCGGCCCCGCCATTTCCGGGAATTTCTGCCATTGCCAATATTATTTTTTCATTGGCATTGACTGTTTTTATGCCTTCGGCAGTAGTAAATACCATGCTTCCATCGTAAAGGCCGACTTCTGTCTTGCCATTTTCTACCTGCATGAATCCCCGCAATGAGGAGTCGACGGAGGTCTTAACAATGCCTTTGCCAACGGTATAACCGCCATCAGGGGTGTAAAAGCCTATCTTGCGGGAAGGATTAAGCAACGCAAAATCCACCTTTCCCTGTTTTACCAATAGATTAAACTGATTTCCCTGGTCTCTTACCGCAAAAATTGCATTCTGCGCGGCAACAAGGCTTATCCCATGAGAATTTATTACGCATTTCCCGTTGCAGACCAGTAGAGAATCTTCGATCATGGGGTTCTTCCCGGTCAAGTTAGCTGCAATTTTTCCATCTTTGTAAATGGAATAATTCCCCTGCAGAATTCCACCACCGGCTGCCGAAGCCACAGAAGCCATCAAAAACAGACACATTGCCGTGAGAGCCAAAACGCCCGATCCTTTTTGAGCCATTTTTTTACCTCCTAAAGATCTGCAAATTTTACAATTTGCCTAGTAATACTCCATGAGCCTGCAAAGGCTGAATCACTTAATTTACTGAAATAACAAAAATAGTGATTGTTTCAACACTCTCTAGTAATGATAATTTTTGAAAAACCCACTTCACCACCTAACTATAATATTCGTAAAATTATATACCCATGAAATAGGCTTGTCCAGTGATTTCCGGTTAGGTTTTTGCACGCAGCTGTTTTTTTGTTTTCGTTTATTTTTCAGTTTATGGGAATTTCTGGCCTGCATTTGTGACGCACGGAGTTCATTTTGTATCGTATTTCTCAGTTCTCAAGTTTCTGACTTAGGTTAACATATTGTAATTATAGTGTTATTTTGAAATAATCGTTGGCTGTTTTTCAACATGTCTATTGCGCTCGACATAACTGCCTCTAAGATGGCATTAAT
>JALWYO010000081.1:369-4793 GCA_026992735.1 Deltaproteobacteria bacterium | reverse complement strand
ACCCAAAAAAATTCCGATAGCCCCTAAAAAATGGCAGGGTTTTCTTTGGAATCAGTGGCCTGTTTCCCTCGGAATGGGTGGCCGGATAACTTCGGAATCGGTGGCCGCTTTCCGTCGGAGCAAGCACTTATCCTTATAAAAGTCGTCATTGTTACGATTCAAGCTGAGTTTTGTTTGAGGCACAAGGGTGACTGGATCGAGATAGCCAATGAAATTGTTCCTTAACTGTTCCTCTCTCTTCTTATTGTTTTCAGGGTCTATCCCCTCATCAATCAGGTTTCTGAGGTGTTTTAATACAGCAAGCACCAGAATGCTGAGGGTGGTGAGCCGCTGCTGTCCGTCGATAATGTCAAAGTGTTTTGAATCTGCACTTTGAAGCACGATATAGCCCATGTAATGGCCTGGTTCAGCATCTTCAGAAAAAAGGGCCTGGATATCTACCCACAAATCCTCCCATTCATCCTGCCCCCAACTGTAATCCCTCTGGAACCGTGGAACCTGGTAAATAAGACCGTTTCCCATGAGTTGGCGCCATGTCTGGTTGGTGGTATTAAAATTTATGCTGGACATAAAAATCCTCTGGTATCTCTTCTTAAACCCTGAACACCTTCATGACCTCATCGCCAAGGTGATTGATGACCTTCACCGCGATTCTTCCCGATGCAGGGCGCGGAAACGGCCTTGAAACATCAGAGTACAGGCTCTCCCACGCCTCCTTGTTGATCTCAGCCTTGAGCGTGGTCTTAAGCGCCTTGTACGGGTCTCCAGCACCTGTGAAAAACAGGCATGCCTTTTCCATTGTGATCGAGGACACCATCTTATTTCCGAAGGTCCTTTTGGATTCTATCCAGCACCTCGCCAATTGTGATCTCGGATTTCTTTTTGTGAATTGAATCCGCAGACCTGCAACAGGAATCAAGCGCTGACTGACCAAGAAGCCTGGGGCCCTCAATACTTGCCCATTCTCCTAATTCAGGTATGCGAATGTCAAACAGAAAATTGCCAGAAAAGGAACGAAGCGGCTCTGTCCACAGGTTATGAAGCCTTAAAGCGCTTTCTTTGTCAATCTTGTGATCCAGTTTTTTTACCGCCTGCCAGAAACCTTCATCGTCCTGGATATCCAGATCATTCAGGAGAGCAAATCCGGTCACCATACTTAAAATGTACTGGGCCTTTGCCGCCCTCATATTATCTTTTTCGATCCCTTCTATTGCCTGAAGAGACATGAATTCCTGGTATGCTATTTGTTTGATATGATCTTCAATTTTGGCAGCCTCCGAATCACTGAGGCGGTAGTCTTCGGCTATCTCGACATCGGCAAGATCAGCAAGTGATGTCACTGCGCGGACCCTGACGCCTCCTTTCCCCCTTGCTGCCACTGCAAAGCCTGCCATCTGGATGTCAGCCCCCTCAACGGACACTGAAATTCTCTTGATACAATCAGGAAGATCAATCCGTTTAATTTCTTCCAGAACAGCATCGAATACCGGATCACCGTAAGAGGCAAAATGAATGGGTTTATCAAGACCGGGAAGGCCCTTTTCCAGGATTGCCCTGTCAGCCGTCAGAAGGCTTCCATCAGCCACTTCCTGGATGCCCCTGACAGTCATTAACTTTCTGTCCCGGGATATTTCACAGCCGAGGCACTCCAGATAAGCTGAAGTGCAGAGCACTTCCCAGATCTCATGGAGAGTGACAGGAAGAGATTGATACCTGTTCCCGCTGTCCATTTTCATGTAAATTTCGTAGAGTTCCCTGGCGGGAATCTCCATAGAGCTTCGCTGCTGCCTCTGCTTCTCGATTCTTTTTTTGGCAAGGCGTTCAAGCTGGCTCTCACTGAGCCTTCCCTCGGCAAGTTTTTCAAACTCGTCTTCATAAACAGGCAGCAGGGACAGCTGCTGGCTGCCCACTACCTGGCCGGCCTGGGCCAGCCGGTCCAGGAGCCTTCCATATACTATTTCTTCGACTGAACCTGCATAACAAAGGTTGAGCACATATATCTTGTCATATTTCTGCCCTATCCTGTCTATTCGCCCTATTCGTTGTTCCACCTTCATGGGATTCCATGGAAGATCGAAGTTTATCAAAAGATCAGCCGTCTGGAGGTTCAGGCCTTCTGCCGCTGCATCGGTACAGACCAGGATATCGATCTCCTGCCGCAGGAAACGGTGTTTCACATCGTCCCTGGAGCAGTTGTTCAACCTCCCTGTAGAAGGGTCGACATACCGGCCGCCCCTTCCGCTGTAGGTACCAATGAGAATAGAGGGGTTAATCTTTCTAAGGTGTGATACAATATCACTAAGGGTGTCGTAAAAACGCGTAAAAATTACGGTCTGCTTAAATCTTCCCCCTGCCATCTTTCTGCTTTCCAGGTGGTCAAGCAGTGCCTGTATCTTCGAAGGCCTGGAAAAAATGCCGGAAAGGGTTGCAAGAAGTCTTTCCAGATGTCTTTTTTCCCATTCAAGATCATCTTGCGACCTGTTTTGCAATAACGAACCAAGGACCTTTTGATCAAAACCTTCCTAGTCGAAAAAGTCATCTCTGAAATTTTCAAACACAGGGGCGTCCCATTCCCTGTGAAAAGAAAGTGTTTGAACCACCCTTTCAAGCCTTCGTTTCACAGTCTCCTTAACGGCGTAAAGACTGGATGCAAAACGGAGCCTCAAGAGGCTGAGAAGAAATTTAAGGCTCATTTGCGCCTGTCTCCCGCCCTTCCCCTTTCCTATCTGCCCGGCAAGGCCTGAACAGAATTCTTCGAGCTTGTCATAGGCACTTTTTTCCTCGCTTGTGAACACGATCCTCGGTATTGGAAGGATAAGCCTGCAGGCAAGTCCGGCCTTGAGTCTGCCCTGCTCTTTGTATATCTCGAGAAGGGCTCTCGTGTGCCTGAGCATCACCCTTGAAAGTGGGGCCGCTGAAAAAATGAGGCGTTTCATATTGTCCCGATCCCTGCCTCTCGGAACGCGTCCATGCTCTATGAATTGTCTTGCCGGGGCACGGATCCTGCCATCTACGACCGAGATATTGATAAACTCGTTCAGAAAGGGATCGTGATAGCTTATGGATTTCAGGACTTTTCTCAGGAAATCCCATTCCAGCCTGTGCAGGTCCTCTTTACCGCCAAGCCTGCCAAGAAGATCGTAATATCCCCAGACCAGTGTTGGATCATCCTGAAAGGCGCCGATCCGGTTGGTAAGGCGGATAAGATCATAGACTTCTATCCAGTCAAGCTGCATAGGTGTTGCGGTGGCAAACCAGAGAGAACGGCTCCGGTTCCTGAGTTCATCTCTGATGACCCTGTAGAGTCTTCCAAATCTGGGTCTTGCCCGCCTGCTGTCTTTTGCGGCAGGGTTCTGTCGCCTGGCATAGTGGGCCTCATCCACCAGGGTAATGTCAAAACCAAGGGCAGCGCCAAGTTCATTTTTCCTGCCCTTGTGGGCAAGAAGCCCGGTAGAGACAATGGAAAGGGATGGGGAATAAAGCCCCGGGGAGTCAACAGTCTTTTCATCTGGAAAGATGTATTCATGGCGGCTCCCGGCACCTGTCAGGGCCCTTGCAAAGGGAAGCAGGAATTTTGAGGCCATCTCTCTCTGCCACTGTCTGGTAAGGCTTGCCGGTGCTGCAATCAGCACCCTTTTGACAAGGCCGGAAAGAACAAGAGAGCGGATGGCAAGGCCTGCCTCAATGGTCTTTCCAAGTCCCACTTCATCACAGAGAAGCCATGAAAAGGGCCAGGTCTCTATGAGTCTTCTGCTGACAATTTCCTGGTGAGGCCAGGGCTCAACCGGCGCTGTCTCCATCCCGACGAACCTGCCTCCCGGGAGGAAAGGACCATCCTCTATAATGGCAAGCTTAAGCCTTTCAAGGGCAGATGGAGGCTTTATCTCGGGCCTGAAGGCAGTGGTTCCATCCACCTCCACTGGCACGGAAAGACCTTCCGCAAACCGGATGAGTCTCCGGCGCACCGCCTCGGGCAGTTCCACGACCCTGAGATACGGGCTCCTGTCTCTCCAGACGGCATCAAAATCCCGCTCCGCTTCATCGACCCTGATTTTTTCAAGTTCGTTCCACCAGTCACAGTGAACATCAATGTTTTCCGCATTCAGCGCAAGCGCTGTCCCGGATTCATTAAGGGAACCCGAGATATAAATACTGTTTCCCCCGCTGTCCGTGAAGACGGCCCATTTTTCATGGACGTAGCCATCCTCTGTAGAGTCTATGGATATGGGCCTTCCAGTTTTACCATGGATCCTGAAGGCCACCCTGACATCCAGGTATTCTCTTGCAACCATCCAGGCAAGGAGTCTGACACCTCGGCTTGTCTCTTCAGGCCACGACTGCCAATCCTCAAGTTCTGCCATGAGCCTGTTTTCCAGCCGCATCCTGTCCCCCTCAAGGATTGCCGCAACATCATCGGGGGCAAA
>JALWYO010000081.1:0-359 GCA_026992735.1 Deltaproteobacteria bacterium | reverse complement strand
GGCAAAATCCGCTCCTGCCTCCAACCTCATGCGCCCGTCTGCCGCGGTGAAGGCAGAAAAGCCCTGGGATGCGATTGCAAGTGATGAGGAACGAAAGAATCCAGCTATCCTGTCATAACGGACTGCAATTTTCAGGACTGGGATATAAAAATCATGGAGGATGTCAACATGCCTGCCGTCAGGCCTGATGCTCGAGGTCTTGTAGGAGGGATGCCAGGATACGTCCCTGAAGGATCTTGCTTCTGTCATGACAAGATAGTGTCCATCCAGGAATGCATATCACTCTGATTTAATTGCCTAAAATGGCAAAAATGGGGTGGACTTTTTCGCACGGTCTATTAGTATGTAAAACCGTAACC
>JALWYO010000080.1 GCA_026992735.1 Deltaproteobacteria bacterium | reverse complement strand
ATTTGCAAAGGAACAAGAGGAAGAGGGTAATATCTGGCATAGTCAGGAAGTTCCCGGGCTTGCATGTCTTGTTATTTCGGCAGCAGGCACTAAGTGTGAAAGGTGTTGGACCTGGAGTGAGGATATTGGTCAGGACGATCGTTTTCCTGATGTCTGTCCCCGCTGTGCCAGGGTGTTAAGGGAACTTCAGGCTGAAGCATAGATAGCCTGTATAATCCATGGCCGTTGTTATGATGCCGGGAGTGAAGAGGCATCCGCCATGCATGGAGGAGGCATAATATCTTGCAAGAGGGTGCACTGAGCGACAAACTTCGCGATCTGTTCCAGCCTGTTCTGCTGCCTGCAGCCCGATTTCTGGGAAGGCTCGGGTTTACGCCTAACATGTTAAGCATAATAGGCATGCTGGCCTATGTTGCAGCAGCTTTGGTATTGGCCTCGGGTCATCCTCTGTGGAGTGCTGCAATCCTCATCTTGTTCAGCCCCCTGGATGTTCTTGACGGGACATTGGCAAGGGATAGCGGGCTGGTAAGCAAATTCGGTGCATTTCTTGATGCCACCCTGGACAGATACGAAGAATTTTTTGTTTACACCGGCCTTATGTATTACCTGATGGCCTATCTCCAGAAGGACCCTGTTGTGGCAGTCCTGGTAGTCACTGCACTTTCCGGTTCCATTTTTGTCAGTTATGCCAGGGCAAAGGCAGAAGCCCTTGGTTTCCAGTGTAATGTGGGGATATTGACCAGGTTTGAACGCATTGTCCTGTTTATCTTTGCAATCGTGACAGGATGGATTGAACCTGTACTTGTGATTATCTCTATACTTACCTTTATTACGACTATTCAGCGTACCTATGAAGTGGTCAGGCAGAGCAGGAGCGCATGAGCATTGAGCCTGGTACGCTTCTCGTAGTAGCCACGCCCATAGGCAATCTAAAAGATATTACCATAAGGGCTGTGGAAGCCCTGGAAAAGGCCGACCTGATAGCAGCAGAGGATACCAGGCATACAAGGAAGCTTCTTGCCCACCTGGATATCAGGAAGAAAATGACGAGTTGTAATGAACACAACGAGTCTGAAAAGATAGAGAATATCCTGAAGTTGCTGCAGGAGGGCAGGACCGTGGCTCTGGTGTCAGATGCAGGGACTCCCGGCCTTTCAGATCCGGGCGCAAGGCTGGTGGCTGCCGTGCGCGCCAGGGGGCTGGATGTAATTCCTGTGCCAGGCCCTTCGGCCATTGCTGCGGCCCTGAGCGTATCGGGTTTCCCGGGCAGCGAGGTATATTTTGCAGGATTTCTTCCGTCCAGGCATGCTGACAGGGTAAAGAGGCTGAAGGCCCTGGCTGGAATGGAAGTGCCCATGGTATATTATGAGGCACCTCACAGGCTTCTAAAGACCCTCAAGGATATGCTCTCCATACTTGGTGACAGAAAAATTTTTCTGGCCAGGGAGATGACAAAGAGGCATGAGACATATATCTCCTCTACTGTATCAGGGCTTTTGGCGGAGTTTCAGGGCAGGGAGGTCAAGGGCGAGATAACCTTGATCGTTGAAGGAAGCAGGGAGAAAAGCGATAATATGCCGGACATGGACAGCCTGACAACAGTCATTGAGAGTATGATGACAGGCAGCCGCATGCCTGTAAAACAGCTCTCTGCAGTACTTTCCAGGCTGACTGGCATCAGCAGGGGGAAGATATACAGCATGGCCCTGGAATTTCAGGAGAGTCAGGCAGGCGGTAAAGTATGACAGGAAGCAGGATAGTGGCAATCATTCCGGCGCGCATGGGTTCTTCCAGGTTGCCCGGTAAACCCCTGGCAGATATCTGTGGCAGGCCCATGATCATCAGGGTGATAGAGAGGGTCCACCAACTTGGCTGCTGCAGTGAAGTGGTCGTAGCAACAGACAGCAGAGAAATACTGGAATGTGTCCGCTTGTCAGGATATGAGGCAGTTTTGACATCTGCTCATCACCCGTCTGGTACGGACAGGATTGCAGAGGCGGCCCTATCCATGGGCTTTGAACCTGATGATGTGGTGGTAAATGTCCAGGGAGACCAGCCTTTCGTGAAGGCCGAGATGGTGCATGCGGTGGTAAACGCCCTTGTTGAAGACGATGGTGTCTCCATGTCAACAGTGGCCTGTCCTGTTTCTGAGACAGAGGCCAGAAATCCCAACCGGGTGAAGGTGGTCCTGGACAACAATAGCTGTGCCCTGTTTTTTTCCAGGTCTTTGATCCCGTTTGACAGGGACGGTGTTTTTGCAGACCAGGACAGCCCATATCTCAGGCACTTGGGAATCTATGCCTACCGCATGTCGTTTCTGCAGGAATTCGTAAAGATGCCCATGGGCCGCCTGGAGGCAATAGAGAAGCTGGAACAGCTCAGGGCGCTTGAAAACGGTTTCAGGATAGCAGTGAAAATCGTGCCGTCAGCCCCGGTGGATGTGGATACCGAGGATGATCTTGAAGAGGCCAGGAGAATATCCCGTAAGGAATGTCAGGCCTGAAGGGGAAGATGCGCTTTTTGCCTGCTTCATCCGGGTTCATACCTTTTCCAGCTTTATTTTCTGTCCAAGGAAGTTGGCAACGATATCTTCTGTATGAGGAGTCAGGTCTGAAACAAAGAACCTGTGTTCAGCGTTTAAGTCTCCATGCCGTTTGTCCCTGTTTCCTGGCTGTATTCCAGTTATATTGCCAGGCGGTATTTTCAGGTGCTCTGCCACCTGGCTTGCAACAGCACTGGATGGATCTACGATTTTTATTCTTTTCCCCGCCTTTTCCTGGATTACCTTCTTGATAACAGGGTAATGCGTGCATCCAAGCACCAGCGTATCCACCTGGCTGTTTTTCAAGGGGCGCAGGTATCTTTTTACTATCATCCTTGTTTCCCGCCGCTCTGTCCATCCTTCCTCAACCAGTGGTACCAATAGGGGGCATGCCTGTTGAAATATCCTTGCACTAGGAAGCCTCTGCGGTATTGCATGAAGATATACGTTGCTGCTCACAGTGGCCCTGGTTCCCATGATTCCGATACGCCTGTTACGTGTCAGCCTGCAAGCTTCTTTTACGGAAGGGGTTACTACCTCGAACACCGGAATGTCTATGCGGGCCCGTAATGCCTCGGCGGCGCTGCTTGCAGCACTATGGCATGCTATTACAATGGCGGAAGCACCGTGCTTCATGAGGAATTCCGCATCTTGCATGGAGAATTTTATCAGCGTCTCTCTGCTCTTGGTGCCATAGGGGGCGCGTGCCGTATCGCCGAAATAGACTATTGGCACTCCGGGGAGTAGCTCCATCAGGGCCTTTACTACTGTAAATCCGCCTACTCCTGAATCAAAAACACCGATTTTCATCATATCAATGGTTTGTCACCCTGGGGTGTGATATTATTATTAAATAGGATTGATGTATTGAAGTCCGATTCGGGTTATCAATTCATTATATGGCTTACATAAATAAATATGTATATAAATACATGGCATGACTGCGGCAATTGTAAAACGGTTTTAATCTTTTAGTATCAAATCGGGGAAACCGCAACCGGAGGTATCGAATGGTAGAGATTTGTGGAATAAAGAGTTTTGTTGACGAGATTGAGTCACCTGAGGAAATAATTACAGAAATTTCACATCTTGGTGACCCTGATATACCTTCCCCGCTTCTGCAGAAGAATTATAGCTGTTTTGTTGAAGACAGGGACCGTGTCCTCACGCTTGCCTCGGTTCTCTCTCTTGATGCCTGTAGAAAGGGTGAGAGTCTGCCATCCTTTGAGCTTGCCGGGCCACGGAGGAATATCTATTTTGATCCTGTTAAGACCAAGTGTGCCATTGTGACCTGTGGCGGCCTTTGCCCCGGGATAAACGATGTCATCAGGTCTATTGTTCTGACATTGTTTTACGGCTACGGCGTCCAGAGCGTCTTCGGCATCAGGTACGGTCTGCGGGGATTTATCCCGGATTACGGTCTGCCGGTACTTGAACTTAGTCCCCCTGCGGTTGAGAGGATACATGAATACGGTGGCACCGTGCTCGGCTCTTCCAGGGGGCCCCAGCCACCGGAACGGATTGTGGATGCGCTGGAGAGGATGAATGTATCCGTCCTGTTTACGATTGGTGGTGACGGCACTTTTAAGGCCAGTGCAAAGATAGTGGATGAAATAGAGAGAAGAGGCAGAAAGATTTCTGTTATTGCCATTCCAAAGACCATTGACAATGATATTTTCCTGGTTTCCAAGACCTTTGGCTTTGATACTGCGGTACAGATGGCATGTGAGGCCATAAGATGTGCCCACACCGAGGCCCTTGGTGCGCCAAACTGTGTCGGACTGGTCAAGGTCATGGGCCGCTATTCAGGATTTATAGCTGCTGCAGCCACCATAGCCCTGAGAGAGGTGAACTACTGCCTGATTCCAGAGTGCGATTTTGACCTGGACGGAGAAAAGGGCCTTCTGGCTCATTTGGAAGGACGTCTCGAAGACAGGGGGCATGCAGTCATCGTTGTGGCAGAGGGGGCAGGGCAGAAATTTTTTGAAGATCAGCCCAGGGAAACCGATCCTTCCGGTAATGTGAAGCTAGGTGACATAGGGAAATTTCTGCGGCAGAGAATCCTGGAACACTTTGCATCCAGGGAGAAGGAGGTCTATGTAAGATATATAGATCCAAGTTATATTGTCAGAAGCGTGCCTGCCAATGTGGACGACAGCCTGTACTGTGGAAATCTCGGTCAGAACGCAGTCCATGCAGCCATGGCAGGCAAGACTGACATGATGGTCAGCCTGTGGAATGACCGCTATGTCCATATCCCTTTGAAGAGCGCCATTCTGCACAGGAAGAGGGTTAGGCCTAACAGCCGCTTCTGGATGAGCGTGCTGGAGGCAACGGGTCAGCCCTTCCTCAAGAATTGACCACATAGATATGGCGTAACTGATCACGGGTTCCAATGGATTTATATTTTCCTTAGGGGGCATATGAGAGAAACTGCCGGTATTTTGCGCTGGTTTTTGTTTATTCCATGATAGATATCAGGTCTCTCACATGTGATGAGCTTGAAGAGCTGATGCAGGACAGGGGGCTGCAGCGGTTCAGAGGCAGGCAGCTGTTCAAGTGGCTCTGGAAGAACAGGATCGATTCGCTGGAGAAGATTACAGAGTTTTCTGTGGCGCTCAGGCAGGAACTCGCGGATGCCTTCCCTCTTTATGACCTGAAACAGGTCAGGAAACTCAGGTCCAGTGACGGTACAGTGAAGTGGGCATTCGGCTTGTCAGACGGGTTGATAATTGAGACTGTGCTTATCCCTGAACGCAGCCACTCCACACTCTGTGTATCAACCCAGGTGGGTTGCGCCATGGGTTGCAGGTTCTGTCTTACCGGCAGGATGGGTTTTCACAGGAATTTGAATCCTGCCGAGATTGCCTGTCAAGCCCTGGAGGTGCGGAGGCAGGAGTCTGCCATGCATGTGAGGAATATCGTGTTCATGGGCATGGGGGAACCCCTTGCCAATCTTGAAAATCTCCTTAAGGCCATAGATATCATGACTCATGATCTTGGAATGAATTTTTCTTCCAGGAGGATAACTGTTTCCACCAGTGGAATAGCGCCGAGAATTATTGAACTCGGCGAGAGTGCCAGTGTGGGCCTTGCGATATCCCTGCATGCCACCACCAATGAACAGAGGGATGTCCTTATGCCTGTTAACAGGACCTATCCCCTGGAAACCCTGATGGATGCCTGCCGGCAGTTCAGATTACCCAGGAGGAAGAGGATCACCTTTGAATATCTGCTTTTGAGAGACATAAATGACTCGGCGGCGGATGCACGGAGGCTGTCCAGGCTACTTAAGGGAATACCGTCAAAGATAAACCTGATTCCATTCAATGAGTATCCAGGTCTGGATTACAGGGAGCCGGCTGAAGAAACAGTTTTGCATTTCCAGGAGATTTTGAAGAGTCTTGATCATACGGTGATAATAAGGAAGAGCAAGGGAAGAGATATTGCTGCAGCATGCGGACAGCTCTTTCATTCACAGGGTACCGGAACAGGAGCAGAAACGTACTTAATTAAGGATAACGCCCTGGCCTGATCTGCATGCCCTGTTACTGCATGCAAATTATTGAGATAGCAGCCCCGAGCTTATTCTATGATCAGTCACCCTTGGCACTTGGCAGGCCAGATGTCTGGCCGGGATTGGCTTACGGGTTATTTATTTTGTTTCTGAGAACTCCCGAGGGCTTAAATGTTACCACCCTCCTTGGGGCAAGCATGAGATCCTCACCTGTGTGTGGGTTTCTGCCTCTTCTGGCCCTTTTGTTTTTGACAGTGAATTTCCCAAAACCGCTAATCAATACGTTATCACCGTCTTCAAGGGTCTGTTTTATGATTTCAAGTACGGTTTCGACTGCCTCCACTGCATCAGCTTTAGTCAATATATCGGATTCATAAAGCCGGTTAACCAGATCAGCTTTGGTAAGTGTCATTTCCTCTCCCTACATACTTCTGTTATTTAATAAAAAAAACGCAAATAGAATTAACCATTTTTAATTAAAGGAAAAACAGGATGCAGTCAAGTGATGGAACAATTATTTTTTGTATTTTCTTTCTTAATTGTTGAGGCCGTTGTGATTTTGCCTGTGGCATCATAGAACCGTCTGCTATTATACAAGTCCAGGTTAAAAATCAGGTTGACTGTATTGTCAGCCTAATCTTGGAATGTCTCAAAAAAGTCCTTTTTCAGTGCTTTCAGGTTTTCAATGCCAGCTACCCGGAAAAGCGTATCCCTGAACATAGCTGAGTGTTTCATGCCTTTTGTGTACCATGCAAGGTGCTTTCTGAACATCCATGTACTTGCAGGTTCAGAGTAATATCTATCTATCAGCTCCAAGTGTTGATCTATGGTTTTGGAAACATGCCTCAGATCAGGCTGAAACAGCTCCTGGTTGCCGGAGAGGTAATCTGCCACCTGCCTGAGAAACCACGGCCTGCCCAGCGCACCCCTGCCAATCATCACCCCGTCTGCTCCTGATTCCATAAGACATTGTTCGGCATCTTGAACAGAGAGGATATCCCCGTTGGCAACGACAGGTATTTTTACACTTTCTTTTACGGACCTTATGGCCTTCCAGTCAGTATTTCCTCCGAACATCTGGGTCTTGGTCCTGGCGTGTACAGTTATCATACTGGCCCCTGCATCTTCCATAAGATGTGCAAATTCAGGTGCATTTATGGATCTGGAATCCCAGCCCAGCCTGATTTTTACAGTAACTGGAACATTCACGCCTGAAGCAATGGCCTCCACTATGGCTGCTGCAAGCTCTGGAGTTTTCATCAGAGCTGCTCCGGCACCGGATTTGATTATCTTTTTCTGGGGACAGCCCATGTTGATGTCTATCATGGGCGCTCCCAGGTTCTGGCAGATGATCGCAGCATCTTTCATGTGTTGTGGATTTGCTCCGAACAGCTGTACCGATACCATGTGTTCATCTATCCCCGGAGTTGCCATCCTGGTGGTCTTCATGTTGCCATGGCATAGTGCCCGAGCCGAGATCATTTCTGTTACAGTAAGCCCGGGACCGTATCCCGAAGCTATTTTCCTGAATGGATAATCTGTTATGCCTGCCAGCGGGGCAAGGATGACATTGCTGGACAGGGTTACCCGTCCTGCCCGTATCTGGTGCAGGTTTTTGTCATTGGTATTTGTCATAATCCTATCTTTTGACAATATCTCTCTGTTGACACAACCCAGGGAGAATATTATATAGACTCGCTGTCTTAATAGATAAAGAATATCTGTGGGCATCGCATCGTTGTGATTTGCCCAAGGATCAGTTACTATAAAATATTATAGCTTAAAGCTTTATCCAGGAGGAGCAAATTGGCAAACCACAAATCTGCCTTGAAGAGGGTAAGACAGAACGAGAAGCGCAGGCTCAGAAACAAGATGAGAAAGACCAGGATAAAAAACCTGTCAAAGGCTGTTGAAGCAGCAATAGCTGAAAAGGCACCTGAAAAGGCCCAGAGCTGTTTGAAAGAAGCCCAGAAATATATAGAAAAAATCGGCCACAGGAGAGGCACACTTCACAGACGTACCGCATCCAGGAAGATCTCCCGCTTGACCAGAAAGGTCAATGCCCTGCTGAAAAAGGCTGCATCTGCCTGACCCCGGCTCTCCATGAGAAATAATGTCCGTGTCATATATACATAATGCCCCAGCCATGTATTGGCGGCATTTTTGGTTTCTCCATATATGAAAATGCGGCATTACATCCAATATTATTATGGCAGGCATGCCCCAGCCGTTTTCACGGGAATCTGGATTTTTATCCTGTGCCTGTCCATGCTGTTTACGTCCGGCTGTGCCCCCAAAAGGAAGTTTATATCACCTCAGGTAGAGCTTCTCGGCCTCAACGTCCGGGATGTCTCCTTTTCCCACATAAATTACGAGGCCAACATACGGGTCTACAATCCCAATCTGGAGACCCTTTCCATCACTGATGTCGGTTATCGCCTCTATCTCAACGATGTCAATATGGTAAATGGCGAGAGTCAGGTGGATGCTGTCGTGGAACCACACAAGGAAGCAACTATTCCGTTGCGCCTGTCAGGCTCACTGTTCAGCACCCTGCGTTTTTTGGCATCCATGCCAAATGCAAGGAAGATATCCTTTGTGATGAAGGGCACCCTTCACGGGCATTCACAGGGCGGAGAGAATTTTTCCCTTCCTTTCGAGGAAAAGGGAGAATTGGATCTGCAACAGCTCAACCCCACATAATCCTTCGGATTCAGGCACTAGAATCTGTAAGCGTAATTTCTCAATAACCCCATGTAGATTACAAGTTTCCGGACACAGATGAACACAGAAACACCGGGATTCTCTTTGCCTTTTATCCGCGTACGAAGTCTGCGTTTATCCGTGTCCTATTAGTGTCTGCTCACAGGCAGGCTCATCTACGTCATAGTCAGACGTTTGATGAAGTACGCGTTTGTATGCCTGCCCGTCCTCTGTATGATGGCTTGGTGCCCTATCATTGCCTGTGGCCAAGGATATTTTCAGTGTCTCTTGGCAAGGTGGGCACTGGCTCCGGCTTGTTCATGTGTTGGGCTGCCCAGACGGTTGTGAGCCGATCCTGAACCGCAATTTGGGTGGCCTGGTCATCTTCCAGAAACCAGGGGTCAGAAGTATGGCAATGGTGTAGAGCTCAAGGCGGCCTGCAAGCATGCAGAATATCAGCACAAGCTTTGCCATGGCCGGAAGATGGCCGTAGTTTTGGGTAGGCCCTACAAGATGCAGGCCCGGGCCTATGTTGTTCAGGGTTGCTATTACTGCAGATGGCCCTGTTACAATATCCACTCCTGATGCAGTAACAAGCAAGCTGGCAATCAGGAAAACGGCTATGTATATGGCAAAGAAGCTGAGAATGGCGATCATAACGTCCTGGGCCACGCGTATGTTGCCGAGCTTGATGGTTTCAACCTGCCTGGGATGCACAAGTTTGTGTATCTGCGAACGGGCGTACTTGGAAAACAGGAGACAGCGCACCACCTTTATCCCCCCTCCGGTTGAACCCGCGCATCCGCCAATAAACATCAGGCTTACCAGCATCAGCCTGGCAAATGACGGCCATTTATCAAAATCTGCCGTACCAAAGCCGGTGGTGGTCATTATGGAAACAGACTGGAACAGGGTGTCCCGGAAGTTGGAAGGTGTATCCGTGTATGTTCTGCTTATATGGTTGGCAGCAAAAATAAGGAAGACAGCTATTGCCAATATGTAAAAATAGAATCTAAATTCCTCGTCCTTCCAGTGGGCCGTTATGTCTCCCCTGAGGAAACGGAAATGCAGTGAAAAATTTGCTCCTGCCAGGAACATGAATACTACAATGACCATCTGGAGATACGTGGACTGGTAATGGGCTACTGAGGCATTAAAATTTGAGAATCCTCCTGTTGCCAGGGTCGCGAAGGAGTGGGTTATTGCATTGAAAAAATCCATGTCTCCTGCCATGAGAAGGCCCGTCTCAGCCATGGTCATGAGCAGGTACACGGTCCAGAGGATGCGGGCAGTATCCTGGATTCTCGGGGTAAGCCTGTCCTTGGTGGGGCCTGGAACCTCGGCCTGGAAGAGCTGCATTCCGCCTATGCCAAGGAGTGGAAGTATTGCCAGGGTGAGTACTATGATACCCATTCCTCCCAGCCAATGGGTCATTGTACGCCAGAACAAGAGGCTTTTGGGGAGGATCTCGATATCCGAGAGGATTGTTGAGCCAGTGGTGGTAAAGCCTGACATGGACTCGAAAAAGCAGTCCACATACGAGGGTATCTGTCCCGAGACATAGTAAGGCAGGGCACCAAGAAGGGCCAGGAATATCCAGCTGAATGCAACAATGGCAAAGCCGTCTTTGAATGTCAGTTCTTTTTCAGGCAGGAATAACAGAACAAGCAGGGCACCTGCTCCAAGCCCAAGGAACGAGCAGCTCAGAAAGGTGACAGTCATGCCGTCATGGAAGTATATAGAAAACGGCACAGGTGTCAGGAGCATTAGAGACAGTATGATCAGCAGTTTTCCCAGGAGATTGAGGACTCCGCCTATGCGCATAGTCTTGCCTCCAAACATATTGCGGGTTTCTGCCTGAAGAGTTCGTTGGGCAGGGCTGACATGCGGGATAATATACAGGCGGATCTCATGGCTTGAAGAATTGTTCCACTATTTTGCTTGCATCCCTGGTAAAGAAGATGACCAGGTTGTCGCCGGTTTTTATGATACTCTCTCCTGATGGTATGAAGGCATTTCCATCCCTGACAACAGCCCCCACCAGTGCCCCTTTGGGGATATCCAGATCCTTCAAGGGCACTTCCTTGAATTTTTTAGAGTCAGGTACTGTCAGTTCTATGACCTCAGCGTCTGTATCCAGGATAGTTGCTACTGACACAATATTCGCCCGGCGCACGTAGCGTATTATCATGTCTGCTGCCACCTGCCTTGGGCTAAGTGCCACGTCTATACCGAGTTTGTCAAGCATGGGAATGAAGTCATGCCGTGTAATCTTTACAATGCAGCGTTTTGTGCCGTGGTGTTTTGCCAGGAGAGATCCCAGAATATTGGTAGTGGCCGAGCGGGTGACCGCAATTACCAGGTCTGACACGTCTATGCCTTCTTCCAGCAGGGCCTGGGCATCCAGGCCATCCATGTTTAATACGATGGTGTTGGACAGGTTTTCTGACAGAAACTGGCATCTTCTACGGTCTATTTCGATCAGCTTGATCTCTATGGGCATTTCTTCGAGCTGCCTGGCGACCATGTAGCCGATGTCTCCACCTCCAATGATGAATATACGTTCCGGAAGCCTGCTGGAAAAGTTGAACAGTCTTTCAACCTTTGCCTTGTCCTTTCTCAGGACCATGAGATATATCTTGTCCCCTGCCTGGATGACATCTTCTCCACGCGGGATGATGGTATCTCCGTGCCTTATGATGGCTGCCATTACATATTTGATATCCGCAGCCATCTTACCTATCTCAAAGAGCGTCTTGCCAATGAACGGATGGTCCTGGTTCACGATATAGCCCAGGAGCAGCACCTGACCTTCTGAAAATTCCGCTGTGTCAAAGGCCTCTGAAACCTGGATGAGTTTCACTATTTCATTAGCCATGGCCCAGTTGGGACTTATAATAAGATCTATACCAAGGACTTCTTCATTGAGCAGGGAATCAGGCATAAGCAATTCCTCGCTCCTTACCCGCGCTATTCTGGTGCTGACCTTGTAATGCCTGGAAACGAAACAGGCCACGAGATTGACCTCGTCACTGTCAGTCACGGCTATGAAGAGATCGGTCTTCGATATCCCTGCCTCGGCCAGGGTGCGCGCTGATGCACCGCTGCCATGCACAGTCAATATATTAAGCTCCCGTTCCAGGCGTTTGAGCTTGCTTTCATTCCTGTCTATAAGGACTACTTCCTGTCCTTCTGATGAAAATTTTTTACAGAGATAACGGCCTACCTGGCCGGCTCCAACTATAGTGATACGCACTCGATTTTCTCCTGCAGCAGATGATATTTCTGTGAGTCAGATTATATTACTGCATCTAATATCAGCCCCGTGGCCAGCAACACAGGGGTGGCAAGGTTTATGAATACATTCTTGCCGAGATAGGGCAGCAGCCGGTCCATATCGTCAGCATATTTGACAGCTCCTTTTGCAGTAGACACAGCCACGGGAATGGTGACCAGGCCAAGCAGGCCCATTGATGGCAGCCAGCCCGCTGTAACACCTGCTATGATGACCAGATATGCAAGACCTAACTGAATTGTATATATCCATGCGCTTTTTTTTCTACCTATGGCAATAGGGAAATGCAAGCGCCCTGTAATTCTGTCTGCTTCTACATCCGGGAACTGATTCAGAAGCAGCAGGTCATTTACGAGAAAAAATACAACCATGGAGGCGGTGAAGCCGGTCATGTCATAGTGGCCGGTTAGCACGAAATGAGTACCCATTACCAGGATTCCGAACCCCAGTCCGGGAGCGGCCAGGCATGCCAAGGGGTTGTGCGTCAGTAAAGGGGTATAGGCAGATACTACAAGGATGCCTGCAATTATCAGTGGCAGAAGTCCCCATCCCCTTTGCATTGCAAAGAAGAGTCCTGTGGCGACGGTGAAAAGGGCGGCTGCAACGCCGAGACGTAGCGCATTGTCTGCAAGATCAGGCCGGGCCTGGAGACTGCCGCTTCCACCACTGAAAGGCGTTCTCTTTGTATGGCTGTCCAGGCCTGTATTAAAATCAGAGTATTCGTTCAGGGCATTTACGCTTATATGAGCGCATATGCCACCTGCCAGTGCCAGAAAAAAGAGCGGAAGGCTCACCTGATCTCGTTCTTTCCAGTACGCCGTTGCCAGGCCAAGCAGCATTACAGCCGGAGTCAGCACAAGGAATTGAAGGCGCATGGTGCCTGCCAGGGCCTTTAGATCGGCAATCATGCCATGCGCATTGTCACCATTGCATTTTTCAACGGAATTTTTCATTCTAATCCTTATAGATTCCCAGGTAAAGGTTATAATGGAACGGCTGGATATTCGACATAAGCACCGAGTCAGAATGCAGGTAGTGCTCTCAGGGAGCATATAAAACTCCAGCATTCGTTCAGAAGAGACAATGTATTACAAGAAAGGATATATGCAAAGAGGGGGCAGCTGCTCAAGGAAAACATTCTTCTATCCCTCTTAGAGGTGGATTCGCGTACTTGGTGGCGGTAATATACTGGTTTAGTCGGTATGTGCTCTCTTGGGAGATTTCGGTCAGCATGGATGTTCGTTGACGCGCCTTGGATAAGATAAGGCTAACACAAGAATATGGCTTTTAAAGGATCAACGAGCACCACAAACGGCGTGTATAGATACTATGAAAAATTGCTTAACCGAGGTGAAAAACTGTCTTGACAATGGGGCCACCTCATTCCAGCCCTGTCCCAGGGGGCTTGGAAAAAGTTGAGGCGGCTGAATAGATTCATTTCGAGGCCGCCTCCTGTTTTTTTAGATATTGCTTCTGGCCTATATGTCGATTTCTTCCCATTTGCCATGAATTCCTGCCAGAAGCTCCATGCCTTCAAGCAGAAGCCTGCCGGCAGTTGTCAACTTGTCTGCCTTGATGAACATAAGCTTTCTCATGGCCAGAATCGTCTCGTTTATAACTTCAGTATCGAGACTGCATGCCCTTTCCGTCTCTTTCCAGTTTATCCTGCCGGCTTCCTGGTTTTCCGAGGCAGCCGCCAGTATCTTCAGCATATGAGGGGTTACATGAAATTTTATGCCCTCCGGCACCACTGACAAGGCCCTTTTGAATATCTCCCCGGCTTCCGACGCCCTGCAGGCCCCTGCAGGGAGTAGCTCCACAAGGCCGTAACCTGCAAGCCTGTCCAAAGCAGAAATGACTTCATCCTGGTCTTCAGCCGAAAGCAGCTCCAATATCTGGCTTATGAACATTCCTCTCCAGAAAGGCAAGACATCCAAAACCTTTCTGTCCAGTGCATCCACCAGGGGCATACGCCGCACATTGTAAGCCATTTCAGCGAAAAGGCGCCCGGACTTCGCGGGAAAACCCTTGCCTATAAATCCTTCCCTTGCGGCCATCTCTATCCAGCTGTCATCCGGTGAAAGATTTTCCGCCCTTGTGGTGGTAATTGCCAAAACCGCCCTGGCTGAAACTGTCTGGGAATCCTGTCTCTTTCGGTCCTTTAATATGCCTCTGCCCAAGGATTCAATCTCGTAAACCATTTTGCCCTCTTCGCCAGGCCGGAATTTGACAAGGCCATAGCTTTCAAGGACAAGCAGCGCCCTGTGGGTATCTGTTTTGGATATCCCCCTTGATTCCATGAGTTTTTTTACAGCCTTCATGTCAGGGGCTGTTTCAGTACCGCCGCTATTTCCCTCCTGCAGTTCGCTGATTGACCCCAGCGCCAGGAAGGCAGTCTTGTCTATTGAGACAGCAGGGATGAATTCCATGGGCTCCACGTAAAGAAGCCTTGCTGCACATCTCAGCGACCTTCCGGCAGGAAGCAGGCCGCCGCTGCTGTCCATTGCCCCTGCGGCCTGAAGTTTCTCTTTGGTCTTCTGGTCAGGGTTGTCCATAAGGGAAGAGGCCAGTAGATCATCCTTCAGCACAGGGCCAGGAGACAGTCCCTTGATGAGCGCAGCCCTTATCTGCTGACCGGAGCCTGTAAGGGAATAGGAATTTCCCTTGGGAACGGAAAATGAAATTAGCCTCATGGCTTCAAGTTCATAGATTTCCTCCCGTGAAAAGGGCAGCAGGGATTTTTTGCCCGGCCCTGGAGGGCACTGCCTGAGCTTTTCCATAAGGACCTGGCCGATGGATATCCTGGGCATTGCGCTGTCATATGCTTCCAGAATGGATTCTGCCACAGGGAGCAGCCTCCCCTGCTCGGCCAGCCCCCTTGCTTCAAGCTCTGAAGCTGCCTCTGGCTGTCTTTCAATATCTCCCTGAAGCTGCCTGGCAATTTCAATCATGGAAATGATTTCAGAGCCTATGAATTTGAAGTTATCAGTCCATTCCTGGAAGTTTCCAGCCTTATCAATACATTCATTTATGGCCTCGCTTACAAGATGTCCTGCCTGGGTCAGAACGTATCCATTGTCGACCTCCTCCACCAGCCCTGCTAAATCCAGGTGTATGAGATATTCCAGGTCTTCATCCGTCAATTTGTCCAGGGTCTTGTCCAGTTCCAGGCCTTGTGCCCATTTATCCTTGAGCTGTTTAATAAGTATTGCGTGTCTCTTTGTTATGATCATGGAGATCCTCCTCTTTCCTTAAAATTTCAATTAAAATTTCAAGCTGTTGCTGGCGTTTGACAGCAGTGAATAATAGCATGTTAGAGAAATAAGCACGGATGGCGATATGTCCATACCCGGAGGCAAAAAATTGACGGTTTCCTGTTTTAGGTTGCCTGGAGATCTCTGGAAAGATTGGCAGAAAGCAGGACCTTAACCTGCTTCAGTGAGAATATCGCAGCCTTGAAGGATCTTTGTATCTTCGCAAGCCTGGGGATCAGTCAGGGTTTTGAAAGTAGCCTAAGCGCAGACTGCTTAAAGCTGATATGACCGGTTTTGAAGTGCATCTCGGCAGACGAGATAAGGCCGTCCAAGACATCTTAGGCTGAAACCGGAAGGTGAAACAAAAATTTCACCTTCGCTCACCTGTACTGAACTAGACTTAATCTGACACTTGGTTACATTGGGGCAAATTTGTCTGTCTGGTGCAATCTAGCATTTTCTCTTTTGCCAATGACAATGAAT
>JALWYO010000079.1 GCA_026992735.1 Deltaproteobacteria bacterium | reverse complement strand
CCTTCGTACTAGCCTTCGGCAGCACTCGGCAGGGCCTTTCATCTCGTTACTATACACGGAATGTCAGATTAAGTCATGACTATTTCACATTGATAACCATGACCTTTTCCGCCTCTGGATCACCAATGTAATCAAATAGGTGGTATCTGCGGCCGGTACGTTCAGCAAAACGATCCATTGCCTTGCGTACAATGTCCGGACAGGCCAGATAATAGGCATTGACCGCCTCCCTTGACTGAAAATAGGTGTCAGGATTGTGCCAGCTTCCACGAAGCACCGGGCGGTCAGGAGAAAGGGCCCGCTGCCTGTGGGCTTTCACCAGTTCATTATTTATCATAAACCTGAGGTCATCATCTGAAAGCGCATGAAATTTGGAGACCTCGTGGGATGTCCTGAAGCCGTCAAAAAAGTGCTGAAACGGCAGTCGGCTTTCAAGGCTTGCCGCCTGGGCAATACAGGCAAAATCGTGTGCCTCCTGTACGGAACCTGATGCCATCATGGCAAAGCCGGTCTGTCGGCAGGCCATGACATCCTGATGATCACCGAAGATGGAGCTGCCGTTTGCTGCAAGGGCCCTGGATGCAACATGCTGGACAAAGGGCAGCTGCTCACCTGCAATCTTGTACATATTGGGAATCATAAGTAGAAGGCCCTGGGATGCAGTGAATGTAGTGGTAAGAGCGCCAAGCTGCAGGGCGCCATGGACCGCACCTGCGGCATCCCCTTCGGCCTGCATTTCAGTAACAGAGACCACATTGCCCTATATGTTTTTTCGTCCCTGGGTCATCCACTCATCAAAGTGCTCCGCCATGGGGGAAGAAGGGGTGATCGGATATATGACCGCCATCTCGTTTATCCGGTATGCCACCGATGCCACGGCATCATTGCCATCAACCATAGCTGTCTGCATTTTATCCATTAGTCAGGCCCCTTTTCATTTTAAAAAAACTTATTTACCACGAGGACATGAAGAAACACGAAGGTACAATTTTGCCGGCATTCTTCGTGCGCTTCGTGCCCTCGTGGTAAAAATATCATCCTGAGCAATTATCCGTTATGGCTCCATCAGCCGAATTTTTGATAAATTATGATCGTCCTTTATGAGTTCTTTCTTAGTTATTTTCTGGCATCAGAACGCATCTGTCTTGCCATATCCTTCATGTCAACAAGGGTTTTCTTCATCTTTGCCAGGCCGTACCAGGTGGTGTAGTCAGGCATGATATGAAAGGCCGCCTGGTAGGTCTTCATGCGATAATCCATGAACATCTCGTACAGGTCTTCTTCAATCGGGGTCTTCACCTCGTAAAATGTTAGAAGATCGGGATAAGGATAAGTTGCCTGGTTGGTTTCCTTTTTAATGATGCCATCACGATACAGGCCAGTTACTATATTAATGGCTTGTGCAAGGATTTTATCCGAAGCCTTGATCATCAGGTCCGCATTTTTTAAGTTTTCCTTTGCAAATGTGGCAGAATGGCATTTCTGGCAGATTGCTTCCATGCGCGCCCGCTCCTTGTCCCAGCTTGCCTTATCCAGCCTTGCCATATTGGCTGCCTTGACCACCTCCAGCCTTGGGGTTGGTTTGCCATCCTTGTCAAGCACTCCAAGGGCCTTAAGGATAGTTACCCGATATCCCATCCATTCTTTGTCTGATTCCGGCAGGCGCAGGGCCAGAAACCCCCATGCGGTCATTACCCGGTGATTACCATCGGCCATGTGACAGTCCTGGCAGGTTGGACCTCGATGGGCCTTGCGGTCGGTTTTATATGCGGCACCATGCTTGGAATGGGACCACATCTCCCACTGGGCATGATCAAACCCTGTATGGCAACTGTTACAGGCCTCTGGCTGCAGGGCTTCTTTTTTTGAAAAAGCATGCCGGGTATGACAGTTTTGGCAGTCCATGCCGTACTTGTAATATTGGAAGGCCTTGGAGTCTTTGCGAACCTTTTCGTTGGTAATGCCGAGGTTGTGACAGCCATTGCACCCCTTTTGTCCGGCAATAAAAGCTCTCGGCTGTTGATGTTCGAATTTGGGAAATGCAGTGATAGGCAGCAATCCAAGTGCATGTTTGCCGCTCATGTACTGCTTGGCCTGCTTCGGATGGCATTTTTTACAGGTGCTGATAGTTGGAAGTTTAGCCTTGTCAGCATCGTCAGCACTCATGTGGGCCGTGCCATGACATGACTTGCAGGTAAGAATTCTGGCCATCTTGCCACGGTTGAAATCTTTAACAATTCCGGGATTCAATTTAACATGGCACTCCTCGCATGTGGAAGGCTTTGCCCAGCTGGAAGAAACCAAGAATCCAAGTAATAAGACCAGCAGTGTGATACTCACCCAGTAACAGTTTTTCGATACCATTATTATACCTCCTCTTGAATTTGAAAGAACACACAAAAAGAATAATTAGATATTTTACCCTTGAGCTGCTTTAATATTGTTAGGAGATGGTTTTTTGCATTGCCGAGAAATCTGGATTTTTTGAGGCTCGCTCTGCCGAAATCGCAAAAGTCCCTTGTTCCTTGCTCAAACAGACTCTATTTTTCTGGTTGAGCTTCACCAAAAAAGATAGGAAATTGTCTAAAAAGGCCTAAATAGACGCCTCCAACAAAAACTCCAAAATTTCAAGCGGATAATATTGCCAATAATCTGTTACGTTGACTTTAAACAGTAAGTAGTGATTACATAGGGGTCAAGATACCATGGTTACAACAATTACAATTTTCACTGCTCAAAAGGCACCACACCTTTTTTTACTTGAGCACTACATAACCCTAAATAAAGGAAAATGAAAAATGGCCAATCTTCCCGATCAGCATCCAAGTAGTCAGGCTCCTTTTTCTGCTGAGTCTATCGAAGCAGCTTTCAGAAAGACACTGCACGATTTTGTTGGGAAACCGATGATGACCGCCACGCCGGAAGACCTTTACAAGGCCCTGGCATATACAGTACGAAGCCTACTTTTAGAGAGGTATATCAGGTCAGTTGAAACATATCTTAGAAAAGACGTTCGCACTGTTGCATATTTTTCAGCAGAGTTCCTCATAGGACCACAGCTTGCCAACAACATGCTGAATCTTGGCATAATGCCGCAGGTTGAGCAGGCCATGGAGAAAATGGGACTCGATCTCTCCGAGCTGATTGATATTGAAGTAGAGCCCGGGCTTGGCAATGGAGGCCTTGGCAGGCTCGCCGCCTGTTACCTGGATTCCCTTGCCACTCTCAGAATCCCTGCCATTGGATATGGCCTCCGCTATGAACATGGGATGTTCGAGCAGCGTATAGAAAACGGCTGGCAAGTGGAATACTCGGACAACTGGCTTCACTTCGGAAACCCCTGGGAACTTTACCGGCCTGAGATAACCTACAGTGTTAATTTTGCTGGCCATACCGAAAGCTATACAGACTCAAGCGGGGCGTATAGGGTCAAATGGCACCCAGGGATGAAGGTGAAAGGTATTGCTTATGATATTCCTATTATAGGTTACCGGGTTTCCAACTGCGTACTACTGCGATTGTGGCAGGCAGAAGCCGCGGAAGGTTTTGATTTCCAGGACTTCAACAGGGGGGATTTCTACGGCGCAGTGGAACAGAAGGTAGAAGCAGAAAACATTACCAAGGTCCTTTATCCCAATGATAATACCATGGCTGGAAAGCGCCTGAGGCTCCAGCAGCAGTATTTCATGGTTTCCTGTTCTATCCAGGACCTTGTTTATAATCACCTGGTTAAAATGAAGGTCAAACTGACAGAACTCCACAACCACATGGCTGCACAGTTAAACGATACCCATCCTTCCCTTGCAATTCCCGAAATGATGCGTCTGCTTGTAGATCATCACCACATACCGTGGGAGGCGGCATGGGATGTTACGAAAAAGATATTTGCATATACCAATCATACGCTATTGCCCGAGGCCCTTGAAAAGTGGCCCCTTCCCATGTTTAGAGAACTTCTCCCACGGCATCTCGAGATCATATTTGAAATAAATCGCCGGTTTCTTGACCAGGTAAGGATGCGTTATCCAATGGATACTTCGCGGGTGGCCGCCCTTTCTCTTATAGATGAAGCGGATCAGAAATACGTCCGCATGGCAAACCTTGCCTGTGTCGGCAGTCATAAAATAAACGGGGTTTCGCGCCTCCACACCAGGCTTCTTAAGGAGACCGTACTCAAAAATTGCAACGAGTACTGGCCGGATAAAATCATTAATATAACAAACGGTGTTACTCCAAGGCGCTGGATCGGCGTGAGCAACCCGCGTCTTACCGCGCTCATAACAGAGGCCATTGGAGAAGGCTGGCTGAAGGATATGGAAAGGCTCCATGACCTGGAACCCCTGGCCGATGATGCAGCCTTCAGGGAAAAATGGCGGCAGGCAAAGAAGGAACACAAGAACAGGGTTGCTCAGCTTGCCCGCAAGAACTTTAACTGGATAATAGACCCTGATTCCATGTTTGATGTCCAGGTAAAACGCATACACGAGTACAAGCGCCAGCACCTCAACTGCCTTCATATCATTACCCTGTACTGGCGCCTTAAAAATGGAATCGGCACGGACATGACGCCCAGGACATTTATCTTTGGAGGCAAGGCGGCTCCAGGGTATTTCATGGCAAAGCTCATCATAAAATTCATAAATTCCATAGCGGAGGTGATAAACTCTGATCCCGACGTCAAAGGTAAAATAAAGGTTATTTTCAGGCCCAACTACAACGTCAAGATCGGTCAGCGGGTTTATCCCCTGGCAGATCTATCTGAACAGATATCTCTCGCCGGAATGGAGGCATCAGGCACGGGGAACATGAAATTTGCCATGAACGGCGCCCTTACCATTGGAACACTTGATGGCGCAAACGTGGAGATAAGGGAAGCGGCGGGGCCGGAAAATTTCTTCCATTTCGGCATGACTGCACAGGAAGTGCTGGATTTAAAAGCCCAGGGGTATAACCCTGCTGATTTTTACAATAGGAACGAGGAGCTTAAAAACGTACTTGCCCTCATTGAAAGCGGGCATTTTTCCCACGGAGACACATCGCTTTTCAGGCCATTGATAGACGCCTTAAAGTTTAATGACCAATACATGCTCCTTGCTGACTATGAATCATATGTGAAATGCCAGGAACGGGCAGGAACGGCTTTTCAGGACAGGGACAAGTGGATAAAAAAATCCATAATCACGGTCTCAAGGATGGCCCCATTTTCATCGGATCGGTCCATTCGTGAATATTGCCAGAACATATGGGATGTAAAACCCGTTGAGGTGGAAATGCAGTGATTTTGAAAAGAATTTTATAATGCTTTGTCATTTGATTGGGAATCTCAGGATGAACTGAATAATGGTGACCAGTATAGGTAATTCAAACCTTTCTGATCACCATAAGCTTTATTGATATATCACGTATTAATTTATCAAAATCATTCTGTGAGCATATACAAAATTTGAACCTTAACAATGCTTAGAGACAAGTGCCTGAATAGTTCCGTAAAATGATGGCCTGCGCTGATCTATATCAGACTGAGTTGAACTGATTTAGCAAAACCGCAGGCATAGCCGGACAGCCTAATCATCAAAGGCCATATCTGTCTTCCATTCCGTGTACACTTTGCCTACAAGGTCGATTCCCGGCTTCAGGGTCGGCTTTCCGGGCTTCCAGCCTGACGGGGTTGCCTCCGTGCCTTTACTGGCCCGCACAAGTTGAAATGCCTGGATCTGCCGCAGGGATTCCGCGACATTGCGGCCTACAGGTGGGGTAAGGACCTCATACCCCTGAATTATGCCATCCGGGTCTATGATAAACCGGCCCCTGGTTTCCACTCCGGCATCAGCATCATAAATGCCATATATGGTGCCAACCCTGCCTGCCCCATCTGAGAGCATGGGAAACGGTATTCCACCATCCACCATTTTGGAAAGCTCTGTCTCATCCCACATCTTGTGGACAAACATGCTGTCAACACTCATTGCGAGAACTTCCACGCCCAGCTTTTCAAATTCCTGGTATTTTGCAGCAACTGCCGCAAGTTCTGTTGCTCAGACAAATGTAAAATCACCTGGATAGAAGCAGAGCACCACCCACTTGCCTGCATAATCGGAGAGAGTTATGTTAACAAACTTACACTTGTGATATGCAGGTGCTGTAAAATCCGGCGCCTTTCTCCCTACCATTATCATGTTTTTTGCCTCCTTTTCTTCCTGCTGTTCTTTTTCCGCCGTTTCCGGGGAATCTTCTCCAACTGCGCCACTGACAGGGCGCGCACAAGATACATCAAGTTCTTCACCCATACATTTTCCCTCCTTTTTTCTACTGCTTCAAGGAACAGGCAAGGTCCGAGGCTGCCTTTTCAGCCGCGGCCAGCACTTTATCATCCGGGGTGCCCTACCACTCCAAAGGTTCCATAAAGTCCCACTGAAGCCTTGAGGTTAATTGCTGAAGTTCCTTTTGAAACGCTCAAGGTGTTATTATTTTGTGACGGGATATCCTGCGTTTATCCATGCCTTCATACCCCCGGCAAGGCTATGCACGTGGGTAAACCCGTGTCTCTGAAGATAACTTGCAGCAATATTTCCCCTGTAGCCAACGCCGCAGGTAACGATAACCTCCTTGTCCTTGGGGATATCAGGGATTTCCGCCAGGAGTTTGTTCAGAGGCAAATGTACCGCCTCCTTTATCCTTCCAGCCGCCCATTCTGAAGGGGTCCTGACATCAAAAAAGTAATCATAACTGCCGCTTTGCAGCTTCTCGAAAAGTCTTTGAGCCGAGATCTGCCATAACTGGCCTATTGGCAGCCCCGCCTCCTGCCATGCGGCAATGCCTCCATACAGGTAACCGATTATGTTGTCATAGCCTATCCTGTGGAGTTGCCTTGTCATTTCATCATAGGCTTCATCACTTGTCACCACCAGAACAAGCTCGGCATCAGGCTCGATAACCATACCTGTCCAGTTGGCGCTGTTCTGTGCAAAACCGATATTTATTGAACCTGGTATATGAGCACCGCCAAAGGCTGCGGTATCCCTGGTATCAAGGATGACTGCCCCTTTCTCTATAAGCCTGTTCACCTGTAAGGGACTGAGATCGCGAGTTATGGGACAGCGTTCAAGCAGCGGCGCCCCTTTCAGGTTGGTGTTTATGATATGAGAAAAGCTCCTGGGCCTTTCAGGGAAATCCTTTTTCATTACACTTTCAAATTCTTCAAAGGAGAGCTGAAGGACAGGATTATGCGCCATTTCAAAGCCGATAGTGGAGTTGGGCTTTGAGCTCATGCCCTTTCCGCAAAGAGAACCCTCACCGTGGGCCGGATATATCTCCATATTTGAAGGGAGTTTCCCTAGTTTTTCATGAAGGGAGGAGTAGAGATTTTTAACCTGTTCATCAAGATGTTCTTTGCCAGCAAGATCGGGACGTCCTATGTCTCCCACAAAAAGGCAATCTCCGGTCAGCACCAGCCAGGGAGATTCAGCCCTTGAAAGATCAGTAACCAGAATAGACATGGAATTGGGGGTATGGCCAGGTGTCTTTAAGAATTGCAGGCGAACTTTGCCAAATTCCATGGTTTCCTGTTCCTTCACTTCCCTGTGTTCAAATTCCACAGGTGTCCCTTCCATAAGATATATGTCAGCCCCGGTGCGGGATCTTAGTTCCTGACAACCGCTGACATGGTCTGCATGTATGTGGGTTTCAAATATATGCGTTATCTCCATGCCGTTTTCCCTGGCAGTATCCAGGTATTCCTGGACATCTCTCTTGGGGTCAACCACACAGGCCTTTTTTGCCATTGGGCATCCGATCAGGTATGAAAGGCAACCCATTCCTTTAACTGTAAATTGCTTGAAAAACATGAGGTTTTCTCCATGTTTGGGATAACTGATGAGATATAGGCAGAAAGGACAACGGGCACGGGCAATGCCGTCAAATTCTGCCAGGAAATTCGTATCCTGTGCGCGGGCACAAAACACGCTATGATGAATAACAATAGGGTTGGAGTCGATTTATGTCAACTGACAAAAACAGCAGACCGAATGGGATTGCCGCCTTCACCGCATCTCCTTTGCCATCGGACTTCCCTCATAGCCTGCTATGGTGGAAAGCCCTTTTTCGTTGATATGCGGCAATCGCTCAAATTAGCAATCCGCACCGAATTCAGGCACAGGGTATTGCATAACTCCATACAGTGCATATTCTTGAACTATTATACCTGATGAGCCAATAAACTAACATTCCCCTGAATTGAGCCAGGATTTACGGAGCATCTATTATGTCCGCACTCATCCAATCTTCTGTCTGGCAGGCACTGTATAAACATTATCTGTGCATGAAAAACGTAAAAATGCGCGACCTCTTCAAGGCCGATCCCCACAGATTCGACAAATTTTCATTGAGGTTCAATGACATTCTCTTTGATTATTCCAAAAACCGCATAACCGGAGAGACCATGGGCCTCTTACTGGATCTGGCCCGCCATGCAGATGTGGCCGGGAACATAGAGGCTATGTTCACAGGGCAGAAGATAAACGTCACTGAAAAAAGGGCCGTCCTTCACGTTGCCCTGAGAAATCGTTCCAACCGGCCCATATATGTGGATGGCAAAGATGTAATGCCTGGAGTAAACCACACGCTTGAAAAGATGAAATCCTTCAGCCATGCGGTCCGCTCAGGCAAATGGCTGGGCTTTACCGGCAAGCGGATAAAAGATGTAGTAAATATAGGTATTGGGGGCTCTGACCTTGGTCCGAGGATGGTGGTGCGGGCACTTACACCCTATCATGATTCAGGGATGAGTTTTCACTTTGTATCCAATGTGGATGGAACCAATATCTCGGAGACTCTTTCAAAAACAGATCCGGAAACAACGTTATTTCTCATAGCATCCAAGAGCTTCACCACGCAGGAGACCATGACAAACGCCCACACGGCCAGAGACTGGTTTCTTAAGGCAGCAAAGGATGAATCCGCAGTGGAAAAACATTTCGTGGCCATGTCTACAAACAGGGAAAAGGTCATTGCCTTTGGTATAGATCCTGACAACATGTTTGAATTCAGTGACTGGGTGGGAGGACGTTATTCGCTGTGGTCGGCTATAGGGCTTTCCATTGTCCTTGCAGTAGGTTTCGAACAGTTCGAAGAACTGCTTGCAGGGGCGCATGAAGTGGATGAGCATTTTCATAAAACACGATTTGAGCACAACATCCCTGTGATAATGGCGCTGCTCGGCATATGGTATAATAACTTTTTCGGTTTCAGCACCCATGCCATCCTGCCTTATGACCAGACCATGGAGTATTTTCCAATGTATTTCCAGCAGGGAGATATGGAGAGTAATGGCAAGAGCGTGGACAGGGAAGGGCATTGGGTGGATTATCAGACCGGCCCTGTAATATGGGGTCAGCCGGGTACAAATGGTCAGCACGCATTTTACCAGCTCATGCATCAAGGAACCAAGATCGTGCCGGCTGATTTTCTCGCCCCGGCCCAAAGCCACCATCCTATTGGCCAGCATCACTCCATTCTTATAGCCAATTTTCTGGCCCAGACCGAGGCTCTGATGAAGGGAAAAGACGAGGATGAAGTAATGGCCGAGCTTGACACCGAGGGACTTTCTGAGGAAGATCTCGCCCGACTTGTCCCGGCCAAGACCTTTCCAGGAAACCGCCCCACAAATTCTTTTTTATTTAAGAAACTGACTCCCAAGACACTTGGAGCCCTCATCGCCCTGTACGAACACAAAATCTTCACTCAGGGAATCATATGGAACATCAACTCCTTTGACCAGATGGGAGTAGAACTCGGTAAGGTGCTGGCAGGGGCTATCCTTCCCGAATTAACCGATAACAGGCAGACAAACAGCCATGATTGTTCAACTAACGGTTTAATAAACGCCTATAAAGAGATAGCTGGACAATAACTATGACGGGGGGATCAAGTACCATGAAGACATCAAGACTTATTCTACTGCGCCATGGCCAGAGTCTTTACAATAAGGAAAACCTCTTCACAGGCTGGACTGATATTGACCTCAGCGATCAGGGTGTCGAAGAAGCCAAGAGGGCTGGTAATATCCTGAAAGGACAAGGTATTTACCCTGATATATGCTTCACCTCATGGCTTAAACGCGCCATTCATACGGCACAGCTTGCGCTTAGAGAGCTTGAATGGGAGCATATAAACTGCATCAAAAGCTGGAAGCTCAACGAACGTCACTATGGAGCATGGCAGGAGCGTGACAAGAAAGCAGTAAAGAGGGAAGTAGGGGATGATCATTTTATCGCTGTCAGAAGGGGCTATGATACACCTCCTCCTCTTCTTGAAGACGGGGATCCGAGACTTGCACAAAATGATCCCAAGTATCGCAATGTTGAACCCGAGCTGTTGCCACGCGGAGAATCTCTCAAGGATACAAAGAGGCGCGCGTTAAATTATTTTTTTTGCATGATCGCCCCTGAACTAACCCGCGGCAAGACGGCCCTTGTAAGCGCTCACGGCAATTCGCTCAGAGCGCTTGTAATGGCAATTGAAAAACTCTCACCGGAAGAGATTGTCACACGAGAGTTCCCTACCGGAAAACCAATAATCTATCTTTTTGACGAGACACTGCATCTGCAAAAAAAGGTAACAAACCTGTGAAGTTCCTCTGTCCCTTGGCTGCAATGTTTCTTTTCATGATAACGCAGGCGAATAACTTCGGCATTTTCACTGTGACACATTATTAAAATTAGCATAATGAGAAAACAAAATTCTGACAAAGAGAAACTGGGACTTAAGGAATTAATAGCCATCGGCGTAGGAGGCATGGTGGGCGGGGGCATCTTCTCCGTTCTTGGCCTTTCGGTTGAACTTTCCGGCCATGCCGCTCCTATTGCCTTCAGCCTCGGGGCCGTGATCGCTCTACTCACCGGCCTGTCCTATTCAAGGCTCGGCCTTTGTTTCCGGGATGACGGAGGCAGTTTTACCTATCTTGAGCACGCCTTTAAAGGGAAAAATATTGCAGGTATTGGGGGTTGGTTGCTCCTTACTGGTTATATAGGGACCCTGGCCCTTTATGCCTTTACCTTCGGTGTCTACGGCACCGCCATGCTCGGAGGTGAGGCAGTTGTCCATCACGTCCTTGAATCTTTTATCCTCCTTCTCTTTTTAGGCGTCAATCTCTATGGAGTACAGGCCGCAGGCGAGACGGAAGATGTAAATGATTAAAGTGCTCATATTAGGGCTGTTCGCCGCAGCAGGTCTCGTATTTATGGATCCAGAACATATTTTCCCTTTGTTAAACAAGGGAATTGACGGCGTCCTCATGGGCGCAGCCCTGATTTTCGTGGCCTATGAAGGCTTTGAGCTTATACCGAATGCGGTAAACGAGATGAAAAATCCGGCAAGAGAACTGCCAAGAGGCATCGTATGGGCGATAATCATAACCGCTTTCATATACTTTGTGGTCTCGCTGGTTGCAGTCGGGAATCTCACCCCGGAAGACATCACAAAATACAAGGAATACGCCCTTGCAGTGGCTGCAAAGCCGTTCCTGGGGCAGGCAGGTTTTACCCTGATCGGCCTGGGGGCGCTCCTTTCCACAGCCTCGGCCATTAATGCAACCCTCTTCGGCACGGCAAGGCTGGGTATGGTAATGGCTAAGGAAAAAGATCTGCCCAGGGCCTTTTCCCACAGGGAAAGGACCAAAGACATCCCCTACGTCAGCCTCATTTTTATTACAGTAGTTACCCTTATCTTTGTAAATACTGCAGATCTTACCATAATATCCTCTTTCGCAAGTTCTACCTTTTTGCTCACCTTTGTAAGCATAAATACAGCGGCGATGAGGTTGAGGGCCCTGATCGGCATAAACCCTCTGATCCCCCTGATCGGCCTTTTTTTGAGCGGGGCATCCTGGCTAGTCCTGTTTGTCTATCTCTGGCAGACCAATTTCAAGGCGTTGAGCTGGATTGGAGGATTTTATCTTGCGGTAATGGCGGCCGAGTTGATGTTCAGCAAGAGACGCCTGGTCTTCAAAAAGGTATAATGGCTGATACAAAGGCACGGCGCAGGTCGAGGATCATCATAATATTACTGGATTTGGTCAACTTTTTATTCCCTGAAAAGGAGGAAAATGATAATGGCAGAAGAAAGCAACACGTCTACCTTGCCCTTTACCGGCCTCACAACTGAAGAAGCCCAGGAAAGGCTGAAGCAATATGGACCAAATGCCCTTGAGGAGAAAAAGCGGTCCCTTATCGCGCGGCTTTTTTCCTATTTTTGGGGGCCGATTCCATGGATGATAGAGATAGCTGCAGCACTGTCTGCAATGGTCCAGCACTGGACCGATTTTGGCATTATTGTCGCCTTATTGATTTTCAATGCGGGAGTTGGTTTCTGGCAGGAATTTACTGCTGGGAATGCCGTTGAGGCCCTGAAAAAACAGCTTGCTCAGAAGGCGCGCGTATTAAGAGATGGAGTATGGAAGGAGATAGATGCAGCAGGACTTGTCCCGGGAGATATAATCAGAGTCCGTCTCGGTGATATAATACCGGCAGATGTTACCATTATAGATGGTGACTACTTAAGTGTGGATCAGTCTGCTCTTACCGGCGAATCCCTTCCCGTCACAAAGAAAAAGGGAGAAGATGCCTTTTCGGGCACGATTGTAAAACAGGGCGAGGTGGTCGCAAAGGTAAAGGCGACCGGCAAGAATACCCGGTTTGGCAAGACTGCGGGCCTGGTTGAACAGGCAAAGACGGTTTCCCATTTTCAGAAGGCGGTTCTCACAATCGGGGATTACCTGATTTACGTCAGCCTTGCCCTGGTAGCTGTCCTGGTACTTGTGGAGCTCCACAGAAGCGTCCCTTGGCTGGATCTCGTTCAGTTTGCCCTGATTCTTACAGTTGCCTCCATACCAGTTGCAATGCCCGCAGTTCTTTCTATGTCCATGGCAGTTGGGGCGGTTGCCCTCTCCAAGAAGAAGGCCATTGTGACCAGGCTGGAATCCATCGAAGAGATGGCCAGTATGGATGTGCTTTGTTCTGATAAAACAGGAACGCTTACCCAGAACAAGCTTACACTTGGTTCTGTTGAGGTCTTTGATACAGCTACAGAGCAGGATGTGCTTTTGGCAGCAGCCCTTGCTTCAAGGGAAGAAGACAGGGATGCCATAGACGAAGCAATAATCGAAGGCCTTACTGATAAAAAGGTGCTTGAGAAATTTACACAGGTTTCCTTTGTGCCCTTTGATCCGGTGCATAAACGCACGGAGGCTACGGTGAAAGGCTCCGATGGCAAGGAAATAATGGTGGCCAAGGGCGCTCCTCAGGTAATAATGAAGATGGCCAAGCTGAGCGGCGATGATCTTCAGTGGGCCCAGCAGATAGTGACCCGTTTTGCTCAGCAGGGTTACCGGGCGCTTGGGGTAGCGCGTAAAGAAAAGAATCAAGATAATTGGACATTCTTAGGCCTAATTTCACTGTTTGATCCGCCAAGGGAAGATTCGGCAGAAACCATCAGGAGGGCAAAGGCCTATGGAATAAAAATCAAGATGGTCACGGGTGACAACCTTGCCATTGCCAAGCAGATAGCTTCAAAATTGGGTCTTGGTAGTAATATTTTACAGGCGGACAGGCTTCCTGTTGCAGGAAAGGCCGGAGATGTTGACAAAGTTGGCGAAGAGGTTGTTGAAAACGCAGACGGTTTTGCCGAGGTTTTCCCAGAACATAAGTTTGGTATTGTCAAGATACTGCAAAAGCTCGGTCATATTACCGGGATGACAGGGGATGGAGTCAACGATGCCCCAGCCCTGAAGCAGGCAGACGTCGGTATTGCTGTGAGCGGCGCAACAGATGCGGCACGGGCCGCCGCTGACCTGGTCCTTACCGCACCCGGCCTTTCGGTAATTATAAAGGCAGTCGAAGAGGCGCGTCGCATATTTGAACGCATGAACAGCTACGCCATCTACCGGATCAGCGAAACCATCCGCATCATGATTTTTGTTGTGCTGGCCATGATATTTTTCAACTTCTATCCCATCACTGCAATCATGATCATACTACTGGCCTTTTTCAATGATGTGCCCATAATGACCATTGCGTATGACCAGACCGCTTTGCCAAAAAAACCTGTGCGCTGGAATATGCACCGGGTCATAGTTGTGGCTACTTCCATGGGAATAGTAGGAGTAATAGGAAGTTTTGGAATGCTGCTTCTTGCTATGGACTGGCTCCACCTCGATATTTCGCAGATCCAGACCTATGTCTTTCTGAAAATGGCTGTGGCCGGGCACCTTGTCCTTTTTGTGGCAAGAAGCCGGGATCATTTCTGGAAGCGGCCTTTCCCGGCTCCTATAATGGTATGGTCTGCAATCATTACAAAAGGGGCGGCAACTATATTAGCGGCATACGGCTTCGGCCTGATAACTCCCATAGGATGGACTGATATCGGCATCATCTGGGCCTATTCCATAGGCTCAGCCGTGGTAACAGATATAGTAAAGGTGGAAGTCTACAGGCATTTTCAGCGCAAGGTGTCTCGTCACCGCCGGTTTTTAAAGACAATCAAACAGCCTCTGAGAGGAGCTGGCAAGTCTTCCAGTCAGAATATGGCCAGAAGCTGATAAATGTAGACTGTTCTAAATAATTATCGCAGAGCTGCATAATCAAAATCTGGATTATGCAGCTCTTTTTATCTTTGCGTGTACAAGACTTTTTTATACCAGGATAAAGGGAGCTATGGGTAACTGAAAAAACAAAAATGCCACGGCAGAGACTTGCTCCAATTATGCTTTCATTGCCAGTAGTTGCAGAAGGTACAGGGAAAAGTTGTGTATGCTGTTTCCTTATGCAGGTTGTTCAGTTTTTTTATTAAGGGGAAATCTTGATATGAGAGAGTTGAGACAGGAAGATTCCAAGGTGGAAGTAAGGGGATTTGAAGCGCGCCACTACGATACCCTGATGAATCTGATCACCCTGGGATGGTATCCCGGATTCATCCGCCAGGCGATCTTTGATATCGGGATTCAACCAGGTAATAAAATACTCGATTTTGGTGCAGGAACGGGCAGAAACGCCCTGCTCATGTATAAATATACAGGTGACAAGGGTAAAATCACGGCTCTTGAGATCGGTCCTGAAATGCAGCAGCAATTGCGTGAAAAGATAGCCCCTTATGCTGGAACCATGGAACTGATGGACCTGCGCATCGATGAACCTTTGCCCTTCAGAGAGGAGTACGATATTGTCTTTACCTCCTTTGTGTTGCATGGTTTCATCCAGGAAAAACGGGATATCATTATTCAAAATGCCTACAATACCCTGAAGCATGGCGGTCGTTTTGCGATCCTTGATTATGCCAATTTCAACATGGACAAGGCCGCATGGTATATGCGGTACGCCATCAGGAAGTTTGAATGTCCCATGGCTGAGGATTTTATCAGTCGCGACACAAGAAAGATGCTGAGGGCCTTCGGCTTTTCGAATTTTGAAGAGTATTTCTACTTCAAAAATTATCTGAGGCTTCTGCTTGCAGAAAAATAAACGGGATCGGTAAGTCCGTGCAAATTCTCCTTTCCCTGCCTGCAGGGGTGCAGATACAAGGCGGAGGATGTTCAGGCTCCTCTTTGTTGTGCTGCTAATTCTGACTGTCCGGAGTAAATGTAAAATGGTACCTGAATGCTTCGGCCTTTTTAAAGTCAAGAGGCTTCCCGTTCACTTCTGCGTAAGGATACATGAGATAATTCAAGGCCGGGCCTGACTGTTCAGGGTTAAGCACGATATCCCTGCCCGTTCCAAAGCGCAGGCGCTCCTTATTCCGACCAATTCGGCCACCGATTCCGAAGTTATCCGGCCACCCATTATGCCGTAGGCGGCACTGGTGTTTTGATTTTTACTTAGTGGCCGGTTTGTGTCAAA